>JBIOIE010000171.1:0-3663 GCA_044449605.1 Candidatus Limnocylindrales bacterium
CCTGCCGGGGGCGCCAACCTTGTCCCGGGACGTGGGAGGCGCGATTTGCGTTGCCGCGGGCGGTGGCTGTCGCTGGCGATCGTCGGCGTGCTCCTCGGCGCATGTGGCGGGCCGGCGGCCAGCCCGAGCCCGAGTCCGGACACCGGCGCCGGTGTCTTCGCGCCGACCGGGCCATTACGCCAGGCCCGGGCGTACCACACGGCCACGCTCCTGGCCGACGGCCGCGTGCTCGTGGCCGGTGGCCAGAGGGGCGGCATAGCCCTCGCCTCGGCCGAGCTGTACGACCCCGCGACCGGCACCTTCACGACCACGGGGACGATGCACGACGCCCGGGCCTTCCACACCGCGACGCTCTTGGCCAACGGTCAGGTCCTCGTCGTCGGCGGCGTCAGCGGCGGCATCGCCCTCGCCTCCGCCGAGCTCTTCGACCCCGCGACCGGCACGTTCGCGCCGACGGGGCCGCTCGACGAAGGGCGCGCCTACCACACAGCCACGCTCCTGCCGGACGGACGCGTGCTGATCGCGGGTGGTTGGCACGAGAACGTCGCCGAGCTGGACTCGGCCGAGCTGTACGACCCTGCCAGTGGGGGCTTCACGCCGACCGGTTCGCTGGGCGAGCCGCGCGCGTACCACAGCGCGACGCTCCTGGCCGATGGCCGCGTGCTCGTCGCCGGGGGCGCCCGGGGCGGCAAGGCCATCGCGTCGGCGCTGCTCTTCGATCCCACCGCCGGGACCTTCAAACCCACCGGTCCCCTCGGCGAGGCACGTGCCTATCACAGCGCCACCCTGCTGCCCGACGGTCGTGTGCTGGTCGCCGGCGGCTCGAACGGCAGCAGCCTGCTCGCCTCGGCCGAACTCTACGACCCGGTCGCCGGCGCCTTCACTGCGACGGGAGCGATGGCGGTCCCGCGCTGGGAGGACGTCGCCGTCCTGCTGCCCGGCGGCCGCGTGCTCATCGCCGGCGGTGCAAGCGGCGGTAGCGCCATCGCCTCGGCGGAACTCTACGAGGCGGCCGACGGGACGTTCGCCAGCGCCAGCGAGATGGGCCAGGCCCGCGCCCTGCACTCGGCCACGCTCCTGGCCGGCGGCGCGCTGTTGGTCGCGGGGGGCTCCGACACGATCAACGAGCTGGCCTCGGCCGAGCTATTCCACTGAGGCGGGCGGCCTCAGGCTGAGCGGCGGGTGGCCCGGAACATGACTACGGGTACAGCGAGCCCCTTCAGGCGGCCGCCCGGGCCGATGGCCCCGCGGCTTGGGGTCGGCAGGCACTGGCCCCACTGCTCCCAGCGACGGACCATCCGAACGCGAAACCTGCTGGAGGACATCGTCCGATGAACGCTCTCGTCGTCTACGAGTCGCACTGGGGCAACACCGCCGCGGTCGCCCGCGCCATCGCCGAGGGGCTCGGCGCCGGAGCGACGGCCCTGACCACGGCCGAGGCCACGGCGGACGTCCTGGCCGGCGCCGACCTCATCGTCGCCGGCGCACCGGTGATGGCCTTCCGCCTGCCCACCGAGAGCATCCTGGCCGACCTCGCTGCGGACAAGGGCAAGGCCCCGACGCCGCCGGACGTGTCCAGCCCCTCGATGCGCCGCTGGCTCGAGGCGCTGCCGTCAGGCACCTGCCCCGCGACCGCGTTCGAGACGCGCCTGCGCTGGTCGCCCGGGGGTTCGATCAAGGGCATCCTGGCCGGACTCGAACGAGCCGGGCATCGCCTGCTCCCGGCCGTGAAGTTCGTCGTCGCCGGTTCGTACGGGCCGCTCCGCGACGGCGAGATCGAGCGCGCCCGGCGCTGGGGTGCCGCGCTGGCGCAGACGGTGGGGACCCGAGCGCCGGAGCTGGCAGGGTCCGCTCGCTGAGCCGGAGCAGCGCGCCATGACGATCGCCGACTGGTCCGACTTCTACCTTATGGCGGGCGGCGGGGTGGCGGCCCTCACTGGACTCCTCTTCGTGGCCATGTCCCTTCACCTGCGCGAGATCCTCGAGCGGCCGGAGCTGACCCGGAACGTCGCCATCGCGCTGTCCGGGCTGGTGTTCGGCCTGCTCTTCTGCGGGTTCATGCTCGTGCCGGGGATCACCGTCGAGGCGGTCGGGATCACGCTCATCGTCGGCAGTGGGGTCTTCGCCCTGGTCTACGCCCGCGGCGGCGGCGGCCAGAGCACTCTCGTGGCCGTGGGCGTCTGTGTCCTCGACGTCGTCGTCGGCGGCCTCCTGCTGGCCGGCTGGATGCCGGCCCTGTACATCCTGGCCGCGACCATGGGTCTCGAGGTCGCCGCGCTCGTGCGCCTCTCCTGGCGCCTGCTCACCCTGGCCGTTGGCCGATGAAGACCACCCGATGACAGCTCCAGGCGCGGCCCGGGGGTGACCAAAGTACGGCTTGAGGCGTCGCCCCGGGCCGGGCACCATCCGGCTACACGAGGAAGCACCGGACGGCACCCGACGGCACCGTTGCCGCCTGGCGACGGAGGTGATGGAGGGCGATCGAGAGCATGGCATCCATGGCGAGCCCGGAGCTCGGACAGATGATGACCGCTTCCGAGGTCGCAGCCGCGCTGCACCTCCATGTCAACACCGTGAAGCGCCTCGGGGACCGCGGTGAGTTGCCCTTCTTCCGCGTCTCGAAACGGGGCGACCGCCGCTTCCGGGTCGAGGACGTCATCGCCTTCCTCCAGCGAGAGCGGTAGCGGCGCCCCTCCGCCGAAACCGCGCCATCGCCCGCGACAGCGCCGCCGGATCCCTCCTCCCGGCGGCGTTGCCGTGTCAGGTGGCCTGGAGAGCCTCGAAGAAGAGGTCGAGCGCCTCGTTGATCTCGGCCGCCGACACGTCGAGCGGCGGGATCCAGCGCACGACGTCGTGATCGACGCCGCAGGAGAGCAGCAGCAGGCCGAGGTCCGCGGCGCGCTGGATGACCCGCTCGGTGCGCCCCCCATCCGGCCGGCGTGAGCCGTCGGTCTGGATGAACGCCGTCCCGACCATCAGTCCGGGACCGCGCACGTCGCCGATGCCCGGATCCTCGGCCGCCAGGCGGCGCAACCCGGCCGTCAGCTGGGCGCCCCGTTCCGCGGCGTTGGCCACGAGGCCCTCGCTGCGGATCGTCTCGAGGACGGCGATCCCGGCGGCGCAGGCCACGGGGTTGCCCCCGAACGTCGTGCCGTGGGCGCTCTTGCCCCAACGCTGCTGGAGCTCGCGGCTCGAGACGATGGCCGAGAGGGGCAGGCCGTTGGCGATGGCCTTGGCCAGGCAGACGACGTCGGGCACGATCCCGGCGTGCTCGAAGGCCCACATCCGGCCGGTGCGCCCGAAGCCGCTCTGGACCTCGTCGGCGATGAACAGGATGCCCTGCCGGTCGCAGAACTCGCGCAGGCCGCGCAGGAAGGCGAGCGGCGCGGGCCGGTAGCCACCCTCGCCCTGGACGGGCTCGATGAGCAGGGCCCCGATGCTCGACGGCGGGACGGTCGTGGCCAGCTCGTCGAGCGCTGCGAGGCAGTCCTGCGTGGCCCGCTCCTCGTCGCCCCCGAAGTCCCGATCCACGGCCGGGAAGGGCAGCAGCTGGACGCCCGGCAGGAGGGGCTCGTAGCCCGCCCGGTAGACCGGGTTCGAGCTGGTGACCGAGACGGCCCCGAAGGTCCGGCCGTGGAAGCCGCCCCGGAAGGCGACGATGCC
>JBIOIE010000172.1:0-3620 GCA_044449605.1 Candidatus Limnocylindrales bacterium
CGCCATCACGGGAGGAATGCCCGCGCGCGATGAGCCCCGCCCGACGCTCTAGTCGGCCTCGATGACCACCGCCCCCGCGTTGCGGGGCGAGACGATGCGCACGCTGCCGCCCAGGCCGGCCTCGGCCGCGGTGGCCATGAACGCAGCGCCGATGGCGGTCAGGACCGACATCGAGGCGCCGAAGGCGAGGACGGTCGAGCCTGACCCGCTCAAGCAGGCGCCGATGGCGCCGGCTGCCCGGGCCGCGGCGATGAGCTTGGGCAGGGCCGGGTAGGCCTGCGCCCGATACGGTTCGTGGAGCCGGTCCTCGGTGCCGGCGCGGAGCACGTCGTAGCGCCCGCTGGCCAGCCCGGCGACGGCCAGCGCGACGCGGCCGAGGTTGAAGACGGCGTCCCGATGGGGCACCTCGCGGGGCAGGGCGGCGCGCATCTCCGAGGTGGGCAGTTGCAGGTCGGGCACGAAGAGCACGGCCCGCAGGTCGCGGGGGGCATCGAAGCGGACGGTCTCGGGCCGGCCGTCGACGAGGGCGATGACGACGAAGCCGCCCAGCAGCGCCGCGGCGGCGTTGTCGGGGTGGCCCTCGATCTCGATGCACAGCGTCAGCAGGCGGCGCTGGTCGAGGCCGTCACCAGTCAGGGCGTTGGCGGCCACGAGCCCGGCCACGGTCGCCGCGGCTGACGAGCCGAGCCCCCGGGCGAGCGGGATCGCGTTGGCCATGTGGACCCGGAAGCCGATCTCGGGCGGGACCTGCCCGAGCGCCCAGCGCAGGCCGGTATCGAGGGCGACGATGAAGCGGTTGTCGTGGCTGGCGGGCAGCACCCCCGCACCCTCGCCTTCGACCGACAACTCGAGCCCCGGTGAATCGACGACCTCGACTTCGATCCGGTCACGCAGGTCGAGGGCCATGGCGAGGGTGTCGTAGCCGGCTCCCAGGTTGGCCGTGGAGGCGGGCACGTCGACGACGACGCGGCGGTGGATGAAGCCGGGCGGCAGGGGGGCCGACGGCCGGCGCTCGACCGCCTGCGACGCCGGCGCCGCGCCTTCGGCTGGGCCGATCTCGGCCGGCGCGCTCTCGTCTACCACCGCAACGCCTTCATCACGCCCGCGGCGCTGGGCGCCGCGCTCAGCACGGGCGCTGCCTGGGCCGTGGCCGTGCCCGGGTCCTTCAAACCGTGGCCGGTCAGGACGCAGACGATCGTGCCCGACGGGTCGATGGCCCCCTTGGCCGCCAGCTTGCGTACCCCGGCCACCGACGCCGCCGAGGCGGGCTCGCAGAAGATGCCCTCGTGGACGGCCAGGTCCCGGTAGGCGTCCAGGATCTCCTCGTCGCTGACCGCCTCGATGAGGCCGCCGGACTCCTCCCGCGCCCGCTCGGCCGGCCGCCAGGAGGCAGGGTCGCCGATGCGGATGGCGGTGGCCACGGTCTGTGGGTCGTCGACGCGGTGGCCGAGCACGATGGGCGCGGCGCCTTCCGCCTGGAAGCCGAGCATGATCGGCCGGGTCTCCACGAGACCCGCGTCGCGGTAGTCGCTGAAGCCGCGCCAGTAGGCGCTGATGTTGCCGGCGTTGCCGACGGGGATGGCCAGGTAGTCGGGCGCTCCGCCGAGGTCGTCGCAGACCTCGAAGGCGGCCGTCTTCTGGCCGGCGATGCGGTGCGGGTTGACCGAGTTCACCAGCGTCAGCGAATGGCCGTGACCGGCGCTGCCGTCGACCAGGTCGCGGACGATCCGGAGCGCGGCGTCGAAGTTCTCCTCGATGGCGATGACCCGGGCGCCGGCGATCTGGGCCTGCACGAGCTTGCCGGCGGCGATGTGGCCGGCGGGCAGCACGACGATGACCTCGAGGCCGGCCGCGGCGCCATAGGCGGCCGCCGACGCCGAGGTGTTGCCGGTCGAGGCACAGATGATCGCCCGGGCGCCGGACTCGAGCGCCTTGGCCACGGCCAGGACCATGCCCCGGTCCTTGAACGAGCCGGTCGGGTTGAGCCCCTCGAGCTTGAGATACAGCTCCGGGCAGCCCATCGCACGGCCCAGCCGAACGGCGTGGAGGAGCGGCGTGTAGCCCTCACCGAGCGAGAGCGGCGGGGTCATCTCGGTGAGGGGCAGGAAGGCCGCGTAGCGGTGCAGGAGCCGGGGTCGCGCCTCCGCGGTGGCGTGCTGCTGGCGAAGGTGGCGAAGCACGTCGCTCATGCGCATGGCCTCGATCGTAGCAGCCGCCCGCGGCCGCAGACCCCCTGCCACGGCCCGAGACCCCCGGCCGCCCCGAAACGGGCCGCTCGGCCCTGTCGGCTGGTCGGGCGCGCGCGCAATCTCGGCCACCACGGTCCCCGCCGTCCCCCTGCAGGAGAGCCCTTCGATGCCCGACGATCCGTTCATCGCCCACACGATGGGCCAGCAGTTCGGCCGCCGCAGCTGGGCCGAGCCATGGAAGATCAAGATGGTCGAGCCGATCCGCCAGCTCGACCGGGCCGGCCGCGAGCGGGCCATGCGTGAGGCCGGCTTCAACACCTTCCTGCTGCGCTCGGACGACGTCTACATCGACCTGCTCACCGACTCCGGCACGAACGCCATGAGCGACCGGCAATGGGCCGCCATCATGCTCGGCGACGAGGCCTATGCCGGCAGCCGCAACTTCTACCGCCTCGAGGCGACGGTGCAGCGGCTCTTCGGCTTCCGCTTCATGGTCCCGACGCACCAGGGCCGGGGCGCCGAACACCTCATCAGTCAGATCGCCATCAAGCCCGGCCAGTTCGTGCCCGGCAACATGTACTTCACGACCACCCGGCTGCACCAGGAGCTGGCGGGGGCCACCTTTGTCGATGTCATCATCGACGAGGCCCACGACCCGGCCGATCCACATCCGTTCAAGGGCAGTGTCGACCTGTCCAAGCTGGAGGCGCTCATCGCCCGGGTCGGTGCGGGACAGATCGCCTACATCAGCGTCGCCGCGACCGTGAACATGGCCGGTGGGCAGCCGATCAGCATGGCCAACGTGCGCGCCGTCGCCGAGCTGGCCCATCGCCACGGCATCCGGCTCT
The DNA here is from genome assembly GCA_044449605.1 of Candidatus Limnocylindrales bacterium. GTDB lineage: Bacteria > Chloroflexota > Limnocylindria > Limnocylindrales > CSP1-4 > CSP1-4. The sequence goes on from JBIOIE010000172.1 coordinate 3,038, forward strand.
TCCTGGACGCGACGCGGGTCGTCGAGAACGCCTTCTTCATCGCCGAGCGCGAGCCCGGCTTCGAGGGCCGGCCCGTGGCCTCGATCGTCCACGAGTTCTGCTCCAACTTCGACGGCGCCTGGATGAGCGCCAAGAAGGACGGCCTGGTCAACATCGGGGGCTGGCTGGCCGTCAACGACGAGGGCCTCTTCGAGGAGGTCCGCAACCTCGTGATCGTCTACGAGGGCCTGCACACCTACGGCGGCCTCGCCGGGCGGGACATGGAGGCGCTCGCGGTCGGCCTCGACGAATCCATGGAGGACGCCTACATCCGCTCCCGAATCGGCCAGGTCCGCTACCTCGGCGAGCTGCTCAGCGAGTGGGGCGTGGCCATCGTCCAGCCGATCGGCGGGCACGCCGTCTTCCTCGACGCACGGCGCTTTTACCCGCACCTGGCCCAGGACCTCTTCCCGGCGCAGACCCTCGCCGCGGAGCTCTACCTCGACTCGGGCGTGCGCTCGATGGAGCGCGGCATCGCCTCGGCTGGGCGCGATGCGAAGACCGGCGACCACAACCGGCCGAAGCTGGAGCTGACCCGCCTGAC
>JBIOIE010000173.1:0-3519 GCA_044449605.1 Candidatus Limnocylindrales bacterium
CGCGTGCTGTCGCCCTACATCGTGGCCGCCCAGGCGACGCCGATCCTGGCCCTCGCCCCGTTGCTCGCCATCTGGTTCGGGACCGGCCTCTTGAGCAAGGTCGTCATCTGCGCCCTGATCGTCTTCTTCCCCATCGCCGTGGCCACGATGGTCGGGCTGCGCTCGGTCGATCCGCGACTCGTCGAGATGGCCCGGGCGTTCCGGGCCGATCGGGCCCAGACCATCCGCGAGGTCGAGGTGCCGGCCGCCCTGCCGGCCATCCTTGGCGGCATGCGGGTGGGGGCCACGCTGGCGGTGGTCGGCGCCATCGTCGGCGAATGGGCCGGCGCCGGGAGCGGCCTGGGCGTCCTCATCAACCTCGCCCGGAGCAGCCTCTTCGACACGCCCCTCCTCTTCGCCACGCTGGTCACGATCGCCCTCCTGGGCATCGTGCTCTATCTCGTCGTCGTCCTCGTCGAGCGCCGCCTCATCGGCGCTCGCGCCTGAAGCCCGCCGGGAGAGCCCATGCCCGTCCTGCCCCGCCGCCTCGCTCCGGCCGCCCTGGCCGTCCTCCTCGCCGCCACGCTCGCGGCGTGCGGCCTCGCGACCAGCCCGAGCGCTGGCCTGACCCAGTTGAAGGTCGGCCTCGGCTACATCCCGAGCGTCCAGTTCGCGCCGTTCTACCTGGCCGATCAGCAGGGCTACTACCGGAGCGCCGGGCTGGCCGTGACGTTCCAGAACGGCCAGGACGCCGACATCGTCCCGCTCGTCGGGCAGGGCACGCTGGACATCGGGATCGCCGATGGCACGAGCGTCATCCCGGCCGTCGCCCATGACATCCCCGTCCGCTACGTGGCCACCGTCTACGCCGACTTCCCGAGCGTCGTCTTCGCCAAGGCCTCGTCCGGCATCAGCAAGCCGGCCGACCTGGCCGGCAAGAAGCTGGGCATCCCGGTCAAAGGCGGCAGCAGCTGGGTGATGCTCCAGGCACTCCTCGCCTCAGCCGGCCTGACCCCCGGCGACCTCCAGATCCAGGAGTTCCCCACCTACGGCCAGGGCGTCGCCGTACAGCAGGGCGTCGTCGACGCGGCCACCGGCTTCGTCAACAACGAGCCGGTGCAACTCCAGCTGGCCGGCGTCCCGACGGTCGTGCTGACCGTCGACGCCGCCACGCCCCTTCCCGGCCCGGGGCTCATCACTTCGGCGGCGAGCCTGGCCGGCCCCAAGAAGGCCGCCCTCAAGGCGTTCGTGGCCGCGACCCTAAGGGCGATGCGAGAGATCATCGCCGACCCGGCCAAGGGCGTCGACGCGGCCGTGAAGGCGGTCCCGGAGCTGGCCTCGGACCGGGCGACCCAGGCGGCCATCCTCGATGCCACGATCGGGGCGTGGCAGAATCGGTACACCGACATGTGGGGCCTTGGCGCCATCGATCGTGACGCCTGGACCAAGTCGATCGCCTTCATCCGGACGCTGCCCGACTCGGTTTTGAGCGGCACCGTGACGGCCGACCAGATGGTCTCCGAGGAGTTGCTGCCATGAGCCAGGATGCCGCCCATCCTCTGACCGACGCGCACGGCCAGGCGGCCGCCGGGCACGAAGCGCACGGCATGGCCGGCGAGGGCGGGCACGGCGACGACCACCACGATCCGCACCAGGACCCGTCGCTGGGGCCGATCGACTGGATGGCCTGGGGCGCGGCCGTCCTGGGTGTCGGCATCGCCGCGTTCGTGGCGCTCCTGATGGCCCTCGTGGTGCACTTGTTCTGAGCTGCGGGGGTCGTCGAGGGAGGCCCGGGCGGCTGCTTCGTCACCTTTCCTGCTCGATGGCGGTCCAACCATCGGGGCCGCACTTCCGGTCTCCAAGTGATCGCCTGAGTCGGGGACGATCCGAACGGGCGGACCAACGTGATGGCTGTACCGCCATCAGCCAGGACGAAGCCCGGCCAGGTCGCCACAGGCCGACGCCGCCATAGGCCGAAGCCGCCATAGGCCGAAGCCGCAAGGCGGCCACGGCGCGACTAGGCCTCGATGCGCTCCACGATCGTGGCGATGCCCTGGCCGACGCCGATGCACATGGTCGCCAGGCCGTAGCGGCTGCCCCGCCGGGCCAGCTCGTGGACGAGCATCGTCACCAGCCGGGCGCCGCTCATGCCGAGGGGATGGCCGAGGGCGATGGCGCCGCCGTTGACGTTGACCCTGGCCATGTCCAGGCCGAGGTCGCGGGCGCAGGCGATCGACTGGCTGGCGAAGGCCTCGTTCAACTCGATGAGGTCGAGGTCGCCGACGTCCAGGCCGGCCCGGGCGAGGGCTTTGCGGGTGGCCGGGACGGGACCGATGCCCATGACCGCGGGATCGACCCCGGCCACGGCCGTGGCCACCACGCGCGCCAGCGGACGCAGGCCGAGCGAGCGGGCCAGGCCGGCCTCGACGAGGACGCAGGCACCGGCACCGTCGTTGATGCCAGAGCTGTTGCCGGCGGTGACCGAGCCGCCGTTCCGGAAGGCCGGCTTGAGCCGGGCCAGCGCCTCCAACGACGTGTCGGCCCGGGGATGCTCGTCGCGGTCGACGACGATCGCCTCACCCTTCGCCTGCGGCACCGTCACGGGCACGACCTGGTCGCGGAAGCGGCCGGCCTCGATGGCCGTCACGGCCCGCCGGTGGCTCTCCAGGGCGAAGGCGTCCTGGTCCTCGCGGGAGACGGTCCACTGCTCGGCCACGTTCTCGCCGGTCTCGCCCATCGAGTAGGGGTGGTGGGCGGCGGCCAGCTTCGGGTTCAGGAAGCGCCAGCCCAGCGTCGTGTCGACCAGCTCGTGGGCGCCGCGCTCGAAGGCCACCTCCGGCTTGAGCATGGCGTAGGGCGCGCGGGTCATCGACTCGACGCCACCGGCCACGAAGACGTCGCCGTCGCCGACCATGATCGCGTGGGCGGCGGCGTTGATGGCCTGGAGGCCCGAGCCGCACAGCCGATTGACGGTCTGGCCGGCCACGCCCACCGGGAGGCCGGCGATGAGGGCGGCCATGCGGGCCACGTTGCGGTTGTCCTCGCCGGCCTGGTTGGCGCAGCCCAGGATGACGTCCTCGATGAGGCCCGGGTCGATGCCCGCCTTCTCGACCGCGGCGGCGATGACCAAGGCGGCGAGGTCGTCGGGGCGGACGGAGCGCAGTGCGCCGCCGTAGCGCCCGATGGGCGTGCGCACGGCGCTGACGATCCAGGCCTCCCGGAGGGGGCGGTCGAAGGGACGGGCCATCGAGCGGGATCGTACAGCGCGCGGAAGAGGCGAGGCGCCGCGGACTATGTCAGGCGGCAGGCCTGGACGTAGTAGAGGGGCACGTCGAAGGCGGCGTGGACGGCGATGGGCAGGAGCAGCGAGCCGGTCCGCCGCACGATCACCCCGGCGATGAGCCCGCCGATCCCGACGGCTGCAAGCACCGGGAGGGGGTTGCCGGTGAAGTCGGGCCCGACGTGGACGAGGCCGAAGACGACCGCCTGGAACACCAGCGCGCCGGTCGATCCGATGGCCCGCTCCGACCAGCCCAGGAG
>JBIOIE010000174.1:0-3507 GCA_044449605.1 Candidatus Limnocylindrales bacterium
AGGTTGGCGGCCCAGTGATGGATGCTCCTGATGAGCCAGCCGAAGCTCACGTCGCTGGTGATGAAGCGGACGCTCTCGTAGGCGCCGTCCGGGGTGGGCTTGTAGTAGAGGGCGAGCAGGGTCCCGGTCACGACCTGGACGCCGAAGAGGAAGAGCGTGATGCCGCCGAAGTAGAAGGTCTTCGCGGTCCGCGGGACGCGCACATGGAGCAGCGCGTCGAAGAGCGAGCGCGTGTGCAGGCGGCGCTCGACCCAGCCGTCGATGCCGGTGGGCTCCGCGGGCGGCTCGAAGACGGCGCCCATCGCTAGCTGCTCACGAGGTAGATCTTGTTGCCGTCTTCCTCGACCTTGATCGGTGTCAAGGGTGCTGGCGGCGGCCCCGAGACGACCGCGCCATTGGCCGGGCTGAACTTGCCGTCGTGGCAGGGGCAATGGATGACGTTGGCCGTCTGGTCCCAGGCGACGATGCAGCCGAGGTGGGTGCAGATCGCCGAATAGGCCTTCACGCCCGTTGCGGTATCGAGCACGATCACCGGCGTGCTGCCCATCGACACGACCTTGCCCTGGCCGATCGGGATGTCGTCGGTCGTGCCCGCCAGGACCCGTCCGCCGGCGGCAGTTCCGGCCGTCTTGGGCGGGACCAGGAAGCCGATGATCGGGGTGGCGACCATCGACAGCGTCGAGACGATCGAGAAGCCGAGCAGGTAGCGCAGCACGCGCCGCCGGGACAGGGTGGGCGTGCCGGTGGGCTCCGTGCCGGTGGGCTCCGTGCCGGTGGGCTCCGTGCCGGTGGGCTCCGTGCCGGGATCCGTTCCCATCACACCTCTGTCGCGTACCGGCCGGGCGATCCCCGGTCTCCGTTCGGGAGAGCCGATAAGAGGCGGTGAGACGCGGACCGCCGCCTAGAGGGTCGCCGGACGCCCTGCCCCCGCGAAGGTGCCGATGGGTAGATGAAGGGTAGATATCGACGGCCGCGGGACCATCGGCCGAGCGGGTCGCTCCCGGAGCGCCCTCAGTGGATGGCCACGCCGGCCGATTGCAGCGCTCCGCCGAGCACGTCCGCGGTCTGCATCCGGACCTCGATCCGGGTGCCCCGGCCCGGGGCGCTGTCGACCTCCAGCGATCCGCCGACCTGCTCGACGCGCTCGCGCATCGTCGACATCCCGAAGCCCCCCTCGAGAGACGCCCGCAGGGCGGCCGGGTCGAAGCCGACGCCGTCGTCCTCGACGCTGATGCGCGCCATCGGGCCGGCGAAGGCGATGCGCACCGTGGCCCGGCTGGCGTGGGCGTGCTTGCGCACGTTGGTGAGGGCTTCCTGGATCACCCGCAGCAGCTGCACCTCGGCCGCCGGCGAGAGGCGGGTGCCGGTCGGACCCTCGCACACGAGGGTCGCCTGGATGCCGGTCTGGCGGCTGTACTTGGCCAGGTATTCGCGCAGGGTGGCCTCCAGGCCGCCGTCCGCGGAGATCGTCTCGCGCAGGCCCAGGATGGCCTCGCGCACGTCGCGGTAGGCCTCGTCCGCGATCTCGGCGACGTCGGCCAGCTCGCTGCCCAGGCCCTGGATGCCACTGCTCCCGGCTCGCCCCTCGAGGCTGCGCAGGCGCATGTGGATGACGCCGAGCACCTGCGCCAGGCTGTCGTGCAGCTCCCGGGCGATGCGGTCGCGTTCGGACACGATGAGCCACTCCTGCTCCGACTCGCGCAGGCGGGCGGTGTGCACCGCGATGGCGGCCATGTCGGCGAGGGCCGCGAGGAGTGCCTGCTCGGGCTCGCCGAAGGCGACGCCCGAGACACGGATGGCGCACATCTCGCCGAGCAGCACGTTCTGGCCGCGTAGCGGGCGCGAGATCCAGGCTGCACCGGCGACCGGCTTCTGGATCGGGCAGGCGGCGTTGCGGGGGTGCGCATGGAGGCCGGCCGGCGGATGGGCGAAGGTCTCCGTGGTGCCGTCGTCGGCGCGCGCGACGCGGTCGGACCAGCCGCCCAGCTGGAAGGCCTGGGAGCGCGGGTCGGCGATGCAGACGACGACCCGGTCGGCGTCGAGGAGGTCGCGGGCGTGACCGGTGATCGTGTCCAGGACCTCGGCCAGGCCGGCCGTCGCGGTCAGGCGCAGCGCCACCTCGTACAGCGCGGCGCGCTCTCGCTCGCGGCGCTGGAGGTCGGCGACGAGGCGGCCGATCTCGATGGCCGTGCCGATCTCGCCGCCGATGTCGGCCAGGGCATGGGCCGAGAGGTCGGGCCGCAGCGAGGGATGGAAGACAAGGCGCATGACGCCGAGCGTGCGGCCGCCCGCCGGCAGGGGCAGGTCGAGGGTCGTCGCGTCGAGGGCCTCGAGGGCCGTGAAGGTCGCCTCGGCCGGGACCGTCCCGGCCGGTTCCTGGAGCAGGCCCTCGACCCAGGCCAGGCCGGAGGGCAGCTCGCGCGGATAGCGCACCTCGACGGTGGCCGCCTGGCCGTCGGCGCCGGCCGTGGCGGCTCGGGCGCCGCTCGAGCGCCGCTTGGCCGGGTGTTCGTCGGCCCCGTCGGCGCCCCAGGCGCGGATGACGCCGGCCAGCGCGCCCGTCTGGACGGCCATGTGGCTGAGCGCCTGGTCGAGCGTGTCGGGCAGGGACAGCTCGCCGCGCACGGCCGAACTGACCGCGTGGGTCGCCGTCAGGTCGGTGTTCTGGTGGACCAGCTCGCGCTGGGCGCGGTCGAGGAGGAAGGTCATGACCAGGGCGAAGACGACGACCCCGCCGCCCATGACCATCGCCGAGAGGAGACGCGCCTCGGCCGGGCTGTACAGGAAGTCGAAGAGGTTGAAGCGGAGGAGTTCGAAGATCCAGACGAAGGCCACCGGCAGGACCACGCCGATCCAACGCAGGCGCCTGAGGTCCCTCGCGGCTCCGTGGTCATCCATGTATCGGACGATGCCCTCGGTGGGACAGGCCAGACAGTGCCGAGTGACACGTCCAGGCCGGGACCGGATGTGCCGGTCGGCCAGCCCTCGGCGTCAGCCGGGATCGACGAGCGCGATCCGGATGCGCTTGTTGATGCGCCCCTTGGACTCGTAGCCGGTGACGTGGATCTGGCCCACCTCGCGGGTGTTGGCGACGTGGGTGCCCCCATCGGCCTGCAGGTCGAGGCCGACGATCTCGATCGTGCGCACCTCCGCGATGCCCGGCGGCAGGAGGTTGATCTTGGTGCGGATGAGGTCGGGGATCGCGAACGCCTCGTCGCGCGGCAGGACCTTCACCCGGACGTCGCGCTCGGCCGCCAGCTCGGCGTTGACCCGAGCCTCGATCTCACCCACCAGTGCGGCGGACATCGTCTCGAACTCGAAGTCCATGCGCCCGGCGCCGGGCTCCATGTTGCCGCCTGTCACTTGTGCGGCGAAGTCACGCCAGACCACGCCGCACAACGTGTGCAGGGCGGTATGGGTGCGCATCAGGGCGTGGCGGCGGGCCCAGTCGATCTCGGCCGTCACCGTCTCGCCGGCGCGTGGCCCCTCGACGCCGTCGAGGATGTG
>JBIOIE010000175.1:0-3479 GCA_044449605.1 Candidatus Limnocylindrales bacterium
CCCGCTGGCGGAGCGCGTCGCGGTAGTCGCCGCCGGGCACGAAGCAGATCTCCTGGCTCTCGGGCTTGTCGGCCGTCACCAGGCCGTGGCGCCGGGCGACGGCACGCACCTCCGGCTTGGTCAGCTCGCCCAGGGGGAAGCGGCTGTGGGCGAGCTGGTCCTGGCGCAGCCCGTACAGGAAGTAGCTCTGGTCCTTGTCCCCGTCCACGCCCCGGCGCAGGCGAAAGCGCCGCCCGTCGGGTGCGTCGTCCTCGGCCACCTCGTCGACGCGGGCGTAGTGGCCGGTCGCTACTGCGTTGCAGTCGTAGAGGCGGCGGGCCCGACCGACCAGCGCCCCGAACTTCACGGCGCTGTTGCAGTCGACGCAGGGGCTGGGCGTCTCGCCCGACTGGTAGGCCGACAGGAAGGGCTCGAGCACGCCGGCCCCGAACTCGCGCTCGAGGTTGAGGATGTAGAAGGGGATGTCGAGCTGGCCGGCGACCCGCCGCGCATCTTCCGCTGCATCGGCGGAACAACAGCTGCGCTTGAACTCGCTGTAGGTGTCGGCAACGTCGTGGAGGCGCATCCAGACCCCGATCGTCTCGATGCCAGCCTCGACCAGGAGGGCTGCCGCGACCGAGGAATCGACGCCCCCCGACATGGCCACCAGGACCCGCTCCCGGCGCCCGCGCTCCGGCCTCCGGGACGCGCCTGCCCCGCTCAGACGCCGACCTCCTGGCCGAGCGGGTCGGCGGCGAGGGCGCTCGAACCGGCCCGCATGCGCCGGATGACGGCGGGCACGATCGCGACCGCCTCGGCGACCTCGGGGTCGGTCGTCGTCCGGCCCAGGCTGAGGCGCACGGCGCCGCTGGCCTCGTCGGCCGGGAAGCCCATCGCGGCCAGGACGTGGGACGGCTCCGGAGAGGCCGTCGTGCAGGCCGGACCGGCCGACGCGGCGACGCCCTCGAGGTCCAGGGCGACGACGATCGCCTCGCCTTCCGCGTCGCGGACGATGACCGAAAGGTGGCCGGGCAGCCGGTCGCGAGGATGGCCGGTCAGCTCGACGCCGCCCACGGCCAGGACCGCGTCGCGCAGCCGGTCGCGCTGGCGGCGCAGCCGCCTGGCAGTCTCCGGGCGCTCCTCGCAGCTCAGGCGCAGCGCGGCCGCCAGGCCGACGGCGCCGGCCACGTCCTCGGTGCCCGCCCGCCGATAGCGCTCCTGGCCGCCGCCGTGGACCTGGGCCATGATCGCGGTCCCGGCACGGACCCAGAGCACGCCGGCGCCCTTGGGTCCCTCGAACTTGTGGGCCCCGAGGGACATGAGGTCGGCATCGAGGGCTCGGACGTCGATGGCCAGGTACGGGGCCGCCTGAACGGCGTCGACGTGGACGAGCGTGCGGCGTCCCCGGACGGCCCGCACCCTGGCGACCAACTCGGCCACCGGTTGGATCGTGCCCACCTCGTTGTTGGCCAGCTGGACGCTGACCAGGATCGTCCGGTCGTCCAGCGCGGCGGCCAGCTCGTCGGGGTCGATGCGCCCGTAGCGGTCGACGGGCAGCTCCGTGACCTCGAAGCCGAACTTCGCGAGGTGGCGGACGCTGTGCAGCGTCGCGTGATGCTCCACGGCGCTGGTCACGATGCGGTTGCCCTCGGCCTTGCCGGCCCAGGCCGCGCCCTTGATGGCCAGGTTGCTGGCCTCGGTGCCACCGGAGGTGAAGACGATCTCGCGCGGCCCCGCGTTGAGGGCCGCGGCGACGACCTCGTGAGCCTCGTCGAGCGCCATCCGGGCCTGGCGGCCGAAGACGTGGGCCGAAGATGGGTTGCCGAACCGTTCGCTCAGGTACGGCAGCATCGCCTCGAGCGCCTCGCGCCGAAGGGGCGTCGTAGCGGCATGGTCGAGGTAGACGGTCACGGCCGGATTGTAGTGCCGTGGCCGCCACGCTCCGGTCTAGTCGCGCTCCCCCGACGACCGGCGCACGTCCGCCTCCCGGCCCCGTTCCCGGCGCCGGTCGTGCATCGAAAGGACCCGCTTGCGCAGCCGGATGGCGGTCGGGGTGACCTCCACGAGTTCGTCGGCTGCGATGAACTCGATGGCCGACTCGAGGGTCAGCTGGCGGGGCGGGGTCAGGCGCAGCGCCTCGTCGGCGGCATGGGTGCGCATGTTGGTCAGCTTCTTCTCCTTGGTCGGGTTGACGTCCATGTCGCCGGGCCGCGCATTCTCGCCGACGACCATGCCCTCGTAGACGTCGACGCCCGCGCCGATGAAGAACTCGGCCCGCTCCTGGAGGTTGAAGAGCCCGTACGCGTTCGAAGTGCCCGCGCGGTCAGCCACGAGGACGCCGCTGGTGCGGTGTTCGACCTCACCGGCCCAGGGGCCATAGCCCTCGCCGATCTGGTGGAGCAGCGCCGTGCCCCTCGTCTCGGTCAGCAGCTGGCCGCGGTAGCCGACGAGGCCCCGGACGGGCAGCACGAACTCCAGGCGCACCCGGCCATCGGCATCGGTCGTCATCTGCTCGAGGCGGGCCTGGCGGGCGGCCAGTGACTGGCTGACCGCGCCGATGAAGTCGGGCGGGATGTCCACGGTGATCCGCTCGTACGGCTCCTGGACGTGGCCGTCGACCTCGTGGAGGATGACCTCGGGCCGACTGACCTGCAGCTCGAAGCCTTCGCGGCGCATCTGCTCGATGAGCACGGCCAGCTGCAGCTCGCCCCGGCCGCGGACCTCGAACGTGTCGCCGACCTCCGTGGGCAGGACCTGGATGCTCACGTTGCCGAGCACCTCGCGGTCGAGCCGGTCCTTGAGCTGGCGGCTGGTCACGTACTTGCCGTCGCGTCCGGAGAGCGGCGAAGTGTTCACCCCGAAGGTCATGCTCAGGGTCGGCTCGTCGACGTCGAGGCGGGGCAGCGGGCGCGGATCGGCCGGGTCGGTGATCGTGTCGCCGATGGTCACCTCGGGGATCCCGGCCACGGCGACGATCTCACCGGGTCCCGCCTCGGCGATCTCGAGGCGCTCGATGCCCTGCGCCGTGGTCAGGCTGGTGACGGTGCCGTTGAGCACGACCCGGCGGCCCGGCTCGACCGAGCCGTCGGGCGACTCGGCCGCCTCACGCACGATGGTCATCCGCCCGCCCATCCGGATCGAGCCGTTGCGGATGCGGCCCACGGCCATGCGCCCCACGTAGTCATTGGCGGTCAGGTTCGTGACCAGCAGCTGGAGCGGGTGGCCGGGCTCGTACGTCGGGGCGGGGGTGTGGGCCACGATCAGGTCGAGGAGCGGGCGCAGGTCGCGGCCGGGGTTGGCGAGGTCCAGCGTGGCCGTGCCGGTCCGGGCGTTCGTGTAGACGACCGGGAAGTCGATCTGGGCGCCGTCCGCCCCCAGGTCGATGAACAGCTCGTAGATGCCGTCCAGCACCTCGCCGACGCGGGCGTCGGAGCGATCGATCTTGTTGACCGCCACGACCACGGGCAGGTGCTGGGCCATCGCCTTCTGGAGCACGTAGC
>JBIOIE010000176.1:0-3441 GCA_044449605.1 Candidatus Limnocylindrales bacterium
GCCTGGCTGTTCGGCCATGTCCCGCTCGGCATCAGCTGGCCCGCCGTACGCGGCGTCATGCTGGCCGGCTATGCGCTCTGGCCGGCCAAGCGGCGGATCATCGTCGCCAACGCCGCCCACGTCCTTGGCCGGCCCGCGGGCGACGGGGCCACGCTGGCACTCGCCCGGCGGATCTACCAGACCTACGCCCGCTACCTCGTCGAGTTGATGCGCCTGCCGTCGCTGCCCGCGCACGTGCCGGCCCTCCTGGTCGACCTCGACGGCGACCGGGGCGTGGAGTCGTTCGGCCACATCTGGACGCGCTACAGCGCCGCGGGCCGGGGCGTCATCGCGGTGAGCATCCACATCGGCAGCGTCGAGGCTCTTGTGGCCGCCGTTGCGGCCCATGGCTTCCCGGCCTACGCCATCGCCGACGACACCGCCTACCCCGAGCTCTACGCCCTGCTCGAGGCGCAGCGCCGGCGCTGGGGCGTCGAGGTCATCGCCTGGCGCAACCTGCGCCGGACGTTCCATGTCCTGCGTCAGCCAGCCATCCTGGGCCTGTTGGTCGACTGGGGCTACCGGGCGGACGACATCCCCGTCCGCCTCTTCGGCGACTGGACGACCCTGCCCGCCGGCCCGGCGGCCCTCGCGGCCAAGACCGGCGCTGTGATCGTGCCCATGGTCTGCCGGCGCCTGCCCAACGGCCGGTTCGTGGGCGAGCATTTCGACCCGATCGAGGTCGCCGACGACTCGCCGGCCGAGCTGGCGCGCGCCACCCAGGCGCTCGCCGATGCGGTCGAGGCCATGGTCCGGCCGGCCCCCGAGCAGTGGTACACGTTCAAGCCGATGTGGCCCGCCGACGCCGCGGAGGCCGCGGAGCTGGCGACCCGGGCGGCGCGAACCGCCGCCCCTGTCGCCCCTGTCGCCCCTGTCGCCCCGGTCGCGCCTGCCGGGTCGGCGGGGTGAGCATCCCGATGACCGCCCCCGCCGTCCGCCCCCGTCCGTCGGGGGCCTTCGCGCTGGCCGGCGTCCGGACCCTGACCTGGCTCGTCTGCCACCTGCCCGACGCGCCGCTGCACCGCCTCTTCGCGATCCTCGGCGAGATCCACTACCGGCTGGCCCGCAGCCGCCGGGATCTGGCCCGCCGGAACCTCGAGCGCGTCTGCATCGCCCTCGAGGCGCGCAGCCTGGCCGGGCCGGCGGTCGCCGCCGCGGCCCACGACCCTGCGGCCCTCGAGCGCCTGGTCCGGCAGGTCTTCCACCACCACGCGCGCTACTACCTCGAGGTCATGCGCGTCTCGCGCTACGACGCCGCCTACGTCGCTCGCCATCTGACCATGGACGACCCGGCGATGACCGCGGCGGCGCTCGATACCGCTGAGCGCGGCGCCGTCTTCGTGGGCCTCCACTTCGGAGCCATGGAGCTGCCCGTCCGGCTGGCGGGGATGCGCCGGCCCGACCCGGTCCTGGTGCCCATGGAGACGCTGCCCGACCCCGCTCTCCAGGCCTGGTTCCAGCGCCAGCGCTCGGCCGCCGGGGTCGAGCCGATCGATCCCCGGGGCGCCGGCCGGCGGCTGGTCGAGCGGGCTCGAGGCGGCGGCATCGTGGCCATCATCGGCGACCGTCCGATCGGCGGGCCCGGCCGGCGGGCAACCTTGTTCGGGGCCCCCGCGTCGCTGCCGGTCGGACCGGCGCTCGTGGCCGTGGAAGCGGGCGTGCCGGTCTGGGTGACCGGCGTGCGGCGGACGGGCTGGGGCCGCTACGCCATCCGGGTGATCCCCATCGAGGTCGCCCAGGGGTCGCCCAAGGCGCGTGTCGCAGCCTTCGTCGCCGCCGAGGTAGAGGCACTCGAACGGATCATCGCCGCCGCGCCGGAACAGTGGTGGACGCTCCTCTTCCCGATCTGGGAGCCGACGGCATGACCAGGAGGCTCGTGTCGGATGAGCGCGGGCCTGACGAACGCGGGCGGGCCGACCTGCACATCCACACGGTCGCCTCGGACGGCATCGCCGGCGTGGCCGAGATCCTCGAGACGATCGCGGCCCGCGACGACCTCGACGTCATCGCCATCACCGACCACGAACGGGTCGACGCGGCGGTCGCCGCCCGGGCCATCGCCCGCCGGCGCGGCTATCGCTTCGAGGTCGTCGTCGGCGAGGAGATCACGACCCGTGCCGGTCACCTGCTGGGCCTCTTCCTGGAGCAGCCGATCCGGCCCTTCCAGTCGCTGCGCGCCAGCGTCGCCGCGATCCATGCCCAGGGTGGCCTGGCCGTCCCGGCCCACCCGCTCGTCCCCTACCCGCTGTGCATCGCGGCCCGGCCCCTGCGCCGCCTCCTCGCCGATCCGGACCCGGCGGTCCATCCCGACGCGCTTGAGGTCTTCAACCCGACGACGGCCCATCGGCCCTGGCAGCCGCGCGTCGTGGCCTTCGCCTCTGCCCACGACCTGGCGCCGCTGGGCAGCAGCGACGCCCACCGGCCGGAGCATATCGGGCAGGGCGCCACGCGCTTCCCCGGGCGGACGGCCGAGGAGCTGCGGGCCGCCATCCTCGCCGGGGCCACGACCTGGGAGGGCACCTTCCACCCACCCCTCGAGCAGGTCGGCCTCTTCGGCCACCAGGTCCGCAAGTACGCCCGGGACGTCCGGGCCGAGGTGCGCGGCCGGCTATTGCGCGACGGTACGGGCCGCGACCACGGCTATCCGGGGGGCCACCTGCGCCCGCCCCGCTTCAGCGAACCCGAGCCCGAGCCCGAGCAGCGATGAAGATCGGGCTCGTCACTCCCTACGTCTACCCGCTGCCGGGCGGCGTCAACGAGCACGTCCGCTACCTCTACGACGGGCTCATCGAGCGCGGCCATGACGTGCGCATCATCAGCAGCACCCACGGCCTCCAGCGCGGCAACGAGGGCGACGTCATCCGCCTCGGCAGGGGCTTCAGTGTGCCTTCCAACGGCTCCGTCGGGACGCTCACCATCTCGCCCCGCTACCTGTCCCAGATCCGGGCCCTGCTGGACCGGGAGCGCTTCGACGTGCTCCACTTCCACGAGCCCTTCGTGCCCCTCCTGTCGCCCTTCATGCTGCGCGAGTCGCGCAGCGTCAACGTGGCCACCTTCCATGCCTACGCCGGCTGGAGCTTCTCCTACGAGTTGGGCCGCCGGCTGCTGGGCGGCTCCGCACGGCGCCTGCACGGCCGCATCGCCGTCAGCGCCGCCGCCCGCCACTTCATCGACCGCTACTTCCCGGGCGACTACAAGCTGATCCCCAACGGCGTCGACCTGACCCGCTACGCCGACCTCCAACCGATCGAACGCTGGCGGGACGGGACGGCCAACATCCTGTTCGTCGGCCGCTTCGAGGCCCGCAAGGGGCTCCTCGTGCTCCTCAAGGCCTATCGCGTCCTGCGCCGCTCCGGGCGCAAGTGCCGTCTCCTTGTCGTCGGCGGCGGCCCGCAGGAGAAA
>JBIOIE010000177.1:0-3393 GCA_044449605.1 Candidatus Limnocylindrales bacterium
AAGGCCCAGCCTGCTACCGTCCGAAACATGAGCGAAACCTTCGACCTGCTCATCGAGGGCGGCACGGTCGTCGACGGTAGCGGCGCGCCGGGGTTCGCCGCGGCGGTGGGAGTGACCGGCGACCGGCTGCGCATCCTGCGCGCCGGCGACACGGGAGCCGGGCGCGACACGGGTGCCATGCGCGCCGCCCGGCGGATCGACGCCACCGGCTTAGTCGTGGCCCCGGGCTTCATCGACCTGCACAGCCACGGCGGGCTGATGATGCTGGCCGAACCGCGCCACGAGCCCAAGGTCCGCCAGGGCGTGACGACCGAAGTCATCGGCGTCGACGGCAACTCCTACGCGCCGTTCCTGCGCCGCGCCGACTTCGACGACTTCCTGACCCTCAACGCCGGCCTCGACGGGCGCCCGGCGATCGACTACGACTGGGCCTCGGTGGCCGACTACCTCGCCCGCTTCGACCGCAAGGTCGCGGTGAACGTCGCGTACTTCATCGGCAACTCGGCGCTGCGCATCGCGGCCGTCGGCTGGGACGACATGCCGGCCGACGCGCGGGCCATGGACCGCCAGCGGGGCCTGCTGCACGAAGGCCTCGAGGCCGGCGCCTTCGGGCTCTCGACCGGGCTCGACTACCCGCCCGGCGCCTATGCCTCGACGGAGGAACTGGGGGCGCTCCTGGCCGAGGCGACGAAGCTCGGCGGCTTCTACCACACCCACGTCCGCTACACGCTCGGCGACGGCTTCCTGGACCCCTTCCGCGAGGCCATCCAGATCGGCCGGCTGGGCGGCGGGCCTGTCCACCTCACCCACTTCTACCACCGGGCCACGTTCCCGGGCCCACCCGAGGCGATGCTCCAGCTGGTCGACGACGCGCGCGCCGAGGGGCTGGACGTCACCTTCGACCTCTACCCGTCGGAATGGGCCAGCACCCGGCTGCTGATCATGCTGCCGCCCTGGATCCAGGCCGGCGGCGTGACCCGCCTCAAGGAGCGCCTGGCGGACGCGGCCGTGCGGGAGAGGGTCCGCGCCGAGCTGGCAGCGCGCGGCCGGGCCTTCGCCGGCGAGCGGACATGGGCGGCGCTGCGGATGGGCTACTTCGCGCGGCCCGAACACGCTGTCTGGGAGGGCCGCACGCTGGCCGAGTACATGGCCGAGACCGGCCTGGACGCCACCGACGCCATCTGCGACCTGCTCCTGGCCGAGGACCTGCGCGTCAACCAGGTCACGCCGGGGCCGCACACGGCGGGCATGGCCCCGTTCTTCCGCCACCCGGTCTCGATGATCGGCACCGACGGGGTGCTGATCGGGGCCCTGCCGGCACCCCGCACCTACGGCTCGTTCCCGCGCGTGCTCGGCGAGTTCGTGCGCGAGCAGCAGCTGACGAGCCTGGAGGAGGCGGTGCGCAAGATGACTTCGGCGCCCGCCGCGCGCCTGGGCCTGAAGGACCGGGGCCTGCTGCGCGACGGGCTGAAGGCGGACATCGTCGTCTTCGACCCAGCCACGGTCCGCAACATGGCGACCTACGACGAGCCGCGCCGTTACCCGTTGGGCATCCCCTACGTGATCGTGAACGGCACGCCGGTCGTCGACGGTGGCGAGCACACCGGCGCGCTGCCCGGCCGCGCCCTGCGCCGTGGCGCGATGGCCTGACCGGGCGGCCGAGTCGCTGGTAGGGTGCAGGCATGACGCCGCACGTCCTGAGCCACCTGTTCATGCACGTCGGGCACCTCGCCCGAGCCCGCCAGTTCTACGTCGAGCGCCTCGGCCTGGAGGTCCTGGCGGAGGAGCCCGGCTACCTGCGCGTCGGCGGCGGCGATGGCTTCTCGATCGGCCTCGAGGAACGGCCCGAGGCCGAGATCGGGGCTCCGGGCATCGAGCTGGAGGTCCAGGTGCCCGACGTCGACGCCCTGGCCAGCGACCTGCGGGCCGCCGGTATCGCCGTCACCGAGCCAAGCGACCAGCCCTGGGGGGCGCGGCACGCCTGGCTCCACGACCCGGACGGCTACCGCCTCTCGATCTTCAGCCCGACATGAGCGGCCCGGGCGGCGTCGAGGTCCTCGCCGCCGTCGCCCCCGAGCACGCCGGGATCCTCTCGCCCGAGGCGCTCGCGTTCGTGGCCGACCTGGAGCGGGAGTTCGGGGCCCGGCGACGGGAGCTGCTGGCGGCCCGGGACGAGCGCCAGGCCCGCCTGTCGGCCGGGGAGATGCCGGACTTCCTGGCGCAGACCGCCCCCGTCCGGGCGGCGCCGTGGCGGGTCGCCCCTGCGCCGGTGGACCTCGACGATCGACGGGTCGAGATCACCGGGCCGGCCGAGCCGAAGATGATGATCAACGCCCTCAACTCGGGCGCCCGCGTCTTCATGGCCGACCTCGAGGACGCGCTCAGCCCCACGTGGTCGAACGTCATCGCCGGCCAGGCGGCCATCCGCGACGGCATCCGGCGGACGATCACGTTCACCAGCCCGGAGGGCAAGTCGTACGCGCTGGCAGAGCAGACAGCGACGCTCGTGGTGCGGCCGCGCGGCTGGCACCTCGAGGAGCGGCACATCCTCGTCGATGGGCAGCCCGTCAGCGCCAGCCTGTTCGACTTCGGCCTGTTCCTCTTCCACTCGGGCCGCCAGGCGCTGGAGCGCGGCTCGGGGCCCTACCTGTACCTGCCCAAGCTCGAGTCCCATCTCGAGGCCCGACTCTGGAACGACGTCTTCGTGGCCGGCCAGGCGACTCTGGGCATCCCCCGAGGGTCGATCCGGGCGACCGTGCTCATCGAGACGATCCTGGCGGCCTTCGAGATGGACGAGATCCTCTACGAGCTGCGCGAGCACGCCGCCGGCCTCAACGCCGGCCGCTGGGACTTCATCTTCAGCATCATCAAGAAGCTGCGCGACCGGCCCGGCTGGTCCTTCCCTGACCGCGGCCAGGTGACCATGGCCGTGCCCTTCATGCGCGCCTACACCCAGCTCCTGGTGCGCACCTGCCATCGGCGCGGGGCCCACGCGATCGGCGGCATGTCGGCCTTCATCCCCAACCGGCGCGAGCCCGAGGTGACGTCGGTCGCCCTCGCGAAGGTGCGCGAGGACAAGGAACGTGAGGCCGGCGACGGCTTCGACGGCACCTGGGTCGCCCATCCCGACCTCGTGCCCGTCGCCGGCGAGGTGTTCGACCGCGTCCTGGGCGAGCGCCACCACCAGAAGGAGCGGCTGCGTCAGGACGTGAGCTTCGGCGCGGCGGACCTGCTCGACTTCACCGTCCCCGGCGGCCGGGTGACCGAGGCCGGCCTGCGCCAGAACGTCAACGTCGGGTTGCAGTACCTCGACGCGTGGCTGCAGGGCACCGGCGCCGCCGCCATCTTCAACCTCATGGAGGACGCAGCGACCGCCGAGATCAGCCGCTCCCA
>JBIOIE010000178.1:0-3384 GCA_044449605.1 Candidatus Limnocylindrales bacterium
GGTGCCGGCCGACGCTTACTACGGCGTCCAGACCGAGCGGGCCATCCGCAACTTTCCCATCAGCGGCCGGCGCCCGGACGTCGCCCTCGTGCGCGCCGCCGTCCAGGTCAAGAAGGCCGCCGCCCGGGCCAACGGCGCCACTGGACGCCTGGCGCCTGACCTCGAAGAGGCCATCGTCCGTGCGGCGGACGAGATCCTCGGCCTGGCGCCCGATTCGGACACCCCCGAGGGGCTCGAGCGGCAGGCCCGCCTCATCGACGCCTTCCGGGTCGACCCCTTCCAGGCCGGGGCGGGCGTCAGCCACAACATGAACACCAACGAGGTCCTCGCCAACCGGGCCATCGAGCTGCTTGCCGACAAGGGCATCGGCAGCGGCCGGCGGGGCGACTACGCCCTGGTCAGCCCCAACGACCACGTGAATATGGCCCAGTCCACCAACGACGTCTTCCCGACGGCGATGCGGGTCGCGACCCTCGACCGGCTGCGCGACTTCCTGCTCGCCCTCGACGAGTTGATCGCGGCCTTCGCCGATCGCGCCTCCGCCTTCGACGCCGTCCTGAAGTCCGGCCGCACCCACATGCAGGACGCCGTCCCGATCCGCCTGGGCCAGGAGTTCGCCGCCTATGCCCTGACGCTGCGCCGCGCTCGCGCCCGCATCGCGGCCGCCGGGGAAGGCATCGAGGAGCAGAACATCGGGGCCACGGCGGTGGGCACCGGGCTCAACGCCGAGCCGGCCTACATGGAGGCCGTCGTGCGCCTCCTCTCCGAGCAGACCGGCCACCGCCTGCGACCCGCCGAGCACCTCGTCCAGGCCACCCAGTCGATGGCGCCGATGCTCGACGTCTCGGCGGCCCTGCGTGCCCTGGCCGTCGACCTGGCCAAGATCGCCGAGGACCTGCTCCTGATGTCGTCGGGCCCCCGGACGGGATTCGCCGAGATCCGCCTGCCGGCCAAGCAGCCGGGGAGTTCGATCATGCCCGGCAAGGTCAACCCGGTGATGGTCGAGAACATCTCGATGATCTGCTACCACGTCATCGGCAACGACACGGCCGTGGCCTGGGCCGCGTCGCGCGGCCAGCTCGAACTCAACGTGATGATGCCGCTCATCGCCCACGAGACCCTGGAGGCCCTCCAGGTGCTGACCAGCGGCTGCCGCCAGTTCGCCCGCGAGTGCGTGGCCGGCATCGAGGCGGACGTCGACCGGGCCGCCTGGTTGCTCGAGCAGTCCAGCGCGATGGCCACGCCGTTGGCGCCCTACATCGGCTACGCCCTCGCCGCGGCCATCGCCAAGGAGGCCGTCGCCACCCGGCGCACGATCCGCGACCTCGTCGTCGAGAAGGGCATCTTCAGCGCCGAGGAGCTGGCGGTCATCCTCGACCCTCACGAGCTGACCGAGCCGGGCATCGCCGGCGGCTTCCGCTTCGAGCCGCACATGCCGCCCGGTTACGAGCGCCCCACCGGCCCCACGGGCGGGGGCGGGTAAGCGGCCGATGGCCGCGGGGAGCCAGCCCGTCGACCAGCGCACCTACCGTGACGTGCTCGGGCGGTTCGTCACGGGCGTGACCGTGGTGACCACGGCCTCGCGGACGGCAGCGGGGCTGCAGCCGTGGGGCACGACGGTCAACGCCTTCACCTCGGTCAGCCTGGAGCCGCCGCTGGTGCTCATCTGCGTCGGCCGGGAGCGTTCCATCCACCCGGTCATCGACGCCGCCGGCCGGTTCGTCGTGAACATCCTGGCCGAGGACAACCAGGGTCTCTCCGACTGCTTCGCGGGCGCACCCTCGGTCCTGCCCCGTTCCGCGTTCTGCGGCGCCAGCTACACGCTCAGCCCATCGAACCTGCCGATCCTGGACGCCGCCGTCGCCCATCTCGAGTGCACCGTCGAGAACGCCATGGATGCCGGGGACCACACCGTCTACCTGGGCCGCGTGGTCGGCCTCGGCCTCAGCGAGGTCCACCCCCTGCCTCTGCTCTACTACCGGGGCCGCTACCTGCGCATCGAGCGGGCCGCCACGGCCGAGCTCCTGGGCAAGCCCGACAGCCGCTACCCGGAGGGCTGAGGGCCGTGCCGACCGTGGCCGCCAACGGGCTCAGCGTCAACTACCTCGTCGAGGGCGCGGGCCCGCCGCTCGTCCTGCTCCATGGGGCCACCAGCTCCGGGCCGGACGACTGGGCGGCGCAGCGGCCGCTCTTCCGGAGCGCGTTCCGGCTTTACCTGCCCGACGCCCGCGGCCACGCCGGAACCCGCTGGGATCCCGCTGCAGGTTGGTCGGCGGACCTGCTGGTGGATGACCTGGCGGCCTTCGTCGACGCCCTCGAGCTGCGCACGTTCCACCTCGTCGGCTTCAGCATGGGCGCCCATACCGCCCTCACCTACGCCACGCGCTGGCCGGAGCGGCTGCGCACGCTGCTCATCTCGGGCACGGACGTCCAGCGCCAGCCGCGCACGAACGTCGGCCGGCGCCTGATGGACCCGGAGCGCATCGAGCGTGAGGATCCCGCCTGGGCGGCCGCGCTCGAGGCACGCCATGGTCCGGTCCAGGGCGCCGGTGCCTGGCGCCGGCTGCTGGCGGCCATCGTCGCCGACATCGAGGCCCAACCGGTCCTGACCCCCGCGGAGCTGAACCGGGTCCGGGTGCCCACGCTTCTGGCCTACGGCGACCGCGACGTCTTCGTGCCGGTCAACCATGTGGTGGCCCTCTATCGGCAGCTGCCCGATGCCCGCCTCTTCGTCGCGCCGGACTGCGACCACCAGGTCATGGCCCACCGGCCGGGCCTCTTCAACGACGCTGCCGCGACTTTCTACCGGACCACCGAGGAGCTGGCGCGCGCCCGCGCCGAGGACCCGCCCGTCGCAGCCAGGAGTCGCGCATGAACGCCACCCTCATGGCCCTCTACCGCACCCCCGAGGGCGGGCCCGAGGCCCTCGAGACCTTCCGCCGCCGCTATCTCGCCGAGCACCTGCCTCTCGTCCGCCAGACGCCCGGGCTGCGCTCCCTCCATGTCGCCCGGGTCTCCGAGGCCTGGGGCCGGAGCGACCTGTGCATGGTCGCCCGGATGATCTTCGACGACCGGGCGGCCCTCGACGCCGGCCTGGCCAGCGAGGCGATGCGCGCCGCGGGCCGGATCCTGCGTGAGATCGCCCCGGGCCTCGCGACGGTCATCGTCGTCGAGCCCGACGACGAGATGGAGCCGGATCCGGAGCCCGGTCCGGACCTGGAGCCCGCCGCATGACCGTCCACTACGACGTCGACGGCCGCCGCGCCACCGTCCGGATCGATCGGCCTGAGGTCCACAACGCCCTCGACCGGCCGACCCTCGACGCCATCGCCCACCACTTCGGGCAGGCGGCGGTCGACGACCGGGTGGGCGTCGTCGTCCTGA
>JBIOIE010000179.1:0-3382 GCA_044449605.1 Candidatus Limnocylindrales bacterium
CCCAGCTCGAAGCGGGAGAGGACGATCCCGACGGTCTGGTAGACGCGCGATAGCGGCACGCGCGCAGCGTACCTTGACCGGCCAAGCGTTCCTATCCGACGGCCGCTTGGGATGGCAAACATGCGCGACGCTGGTATCCTGTTGCGATGCTCACCCAGGCCGACATCCAGGCCCTCATCGCCGACACCGAGGCGGAGATCCTCAGCCTCATCGACGAGGCCGAGGACGACGCCACCCGGCCGATGTACGAGCAGATGCGCTACCACCTGGGTCTCGACGGCGAGAACGGCGTGAGCGGCAAACGGATGCGCCCGCTCCTGGGCCTGCTGGCCTACCAGTCCCTGACCGGCCGCCACGAGCCGGCTCTGCCCGGGGCCGCGGCCGTCGAGCTGGGCCACAACTTCAGCCTCGTCCACGACGACATCGAGGACGGCGACCGGGAGCGCCGCCACCGGGCCGCGCTGTGGACGATCGCGGGCATCCCCCAGGCCGTCAACACCGGCGATGCCCTCTTCGTGCTCTCGCGCATGGCCCTCCACCGGCTGACCGCCCTCGGCTTCAGCGACGCCAAGGTGCTGGCCCTGATGCGCCTCTACGACGAGACCTGCCTGGCCCTCTGCGAGGGGCAGTTCATCGACATCTGGACCTCGGAGCACGAAGGCTCGGGCTCGGTCGAGCTGTACTTCGACATGATCGGGCGCAAGACCGCGGCGCTCATCGCTGGCGCCGTTCAGGCGGGGGCGATGCTGGCCACCGACAATGAGGCGGTCATCGCCGCCTACCGCGGCTTCGGTTGGGCCCTTGGCATCGCCTTCCAGCTCAACGACGACCTGCTCGGCATCTGGGGCGAGGAGACGGCCACCGGCAAGCACCCCTCCGACCTGGCCGACCACAAGAAGACGCTCCCGATCCTCTATGCGCTCGAGCACGCCGGACCCGAGGATCGCGAGCGTTTGGCCACGATCATCGCCCTCCCCGCCCCCGACGGAGCCGAGGTCGCCGAAGCGCGGGCCATCGTGGAGCGCTCGGGCGCCCGGACCTACACGCGCGACGAGGCCCGCCGTTACCGCGACGAGGCCATCGCCCAGCTGGCCCTGACCGGCGCCATCGACGCGGTCGCTCGCGAGCGCCTCCAGGAGATCATCGTCAGCGCCATCGACGCCTGACCCCGCTGCCGGCTCGAGCCGGCAGCCCCGGCCCGCCGGACCCAGCACCCGGCTGACGCCGGCTAGCCCCGGCTAACCTTCCTCGGGCTCTTCCTCGGCGGCGACCTCGCGGGACGTGCGCGTGGCCAGGACCTTGCCCACCCGCCGGCCATCGGTCGACTCGACGGTCAGCGTCGCCCCGTCGAGAGGCACCTTGTCGCCGACCCGGGGCACGCCCCCGACGTGGTGGTAGACCAAGCCGCCGATCGTGTCGTACTCCTCGGCATCGGAGGGGTCGAGCTGGACGTCGAACAGCTCGATCAGCTCGTCCACGGCCGCCCGGCCGTCGATGCGCGCCTCGTCGTCGCTGAGGCGCACGACCATCGGCTCCTCGACGTCATATTCGTCCTGGATCTCGCCGACGATCTCCTCGAGGAGGTCCTCGATGGTCACCAGGCCGGCCGTCCCGCCGTATTCGTCGAGGACGATGGCGATGTGGACGCGCCGGCGCTGCAGTTCGTGGAGCAGGTCGTCGACGCTCATCGACTCGGGCACGAAGAGCGGGGTGCGCAGGAGCGTGCGCAGCTCGGGCACCGTCGCGCCGCTCTTGAGGTACTGGAGCAGGTCCTTGGCATAGAGGAGGCCGACGACGTTGTCGATCGAGCCCTCGTAGACGGGCACCCGCGAGTGGCCGCCCTTGACGATCTCGTCGATGGCCTCGGCGAAGGACGCGGTCACAGGCACCGCGGCCATCTCCGTGCGCGGGACCATGACCTCGTGGACGCGGCTCTCGCCCAGCTCCATGACCGCGCTGATCATCTGCTCCTCTTCGGCCTCGAGGATGCCCTGCTCGCCGCCCCGCTCGACGAGGATCTTCAGCTCCTCGGTGCTGATGAGGTTGGGGTTGGGCGCCTGGACCCCGAGCAGGCGGGTGATGGCGCTGGTCGTCTCGGTCAGCACCCAGACCAGCGGCCGGAAGAGCCGGCCCAGCCAGTCGACGGGCCGGGCGAAAAAGATCGCGTAGCGCTCGGCGTGAGCGAGGGCGAGGGTCTTGGGCAGCAGCTCGCCGAAGAGGATCGTGACCAGGCTGACGATGGCCGTGACGATGATCACCGAGAGCACATCGGCGTAGGGCGCCAGGGCGGGCAGCTGGCTGAAGAAGTCGCGCAGGCCCTTGGTCTGGCTCTGCGCGGCGAAGGCCGAGGCGAGCAGGGCCACGAAGGTGATGCCGATCTGGATCACGGCCAGGAAGCGGCCCGGCTGGCTGATCACGCGCAGGACCCGCCGGGCGCCCCGGTCGCCCTCCTCCGAGAGCTGCTCCATGCGCGTTCGGCGGACCGTCACGAGGGCGATCTCGGCGGCCACGAAGACCGCCTCGAAGAGGACCAGGATGAGGATGAGGACGATGGCGAAGAGGGGGTCCATCAGCCGGCGGCCTCATCGTCGGGCGGCGGGCGGCGGGTGCGGATGCGCGCCGGCACCCCCACGGCGAGCTTGCCCGCCGGCACGTCGTGGGTGACGACCGAGCCGGCGCCGGTCGCCGCACCATCGCCGACCGTGACCGGCGCGATGAGCATCGAGTCCGAGCCGATGAAGGCGCCCTCGCCGATGACCGTCCGGTTCTTGCGCCGGCCGTCGAAGTTGACCGTGACCACACCGGCCCCGATGTTCGTGCCCGCGCCGATCTCGGCGTCGCCGACGTAGCTGAAGTGGTGCTGCTTCGTGCCCGGCCCGAGGCGGCTGGCCTTGACCTCGGCGAAGTTGCCCAACTCGACGCCGCGGCCGATCGAGGCCCCGTGGCGCAGGTGGGTGAAGGGGCCGATGCCCACGTCGTCCTCGACCGTGCACGACTCGAGAACGCTGGCCACGATCCGGCAGCGCTCGCCGACGACAGCATCCACGAGCCGGCTGCCGGCGCCGATGCGGGTGTCCCGGCCGACCGTCGTCCGGCCGCGCAGCACGACGTTCGGCTCGAGGACCACGTCCTCGGCCAGCACGACGGTCGAGTCGATGAAGACGGTCGTGGGGTCCTCCATCGTCACGCCGGCCAGGAGGTGGCCCTCGAGGATGCGCCAGCGCAGGTCGGCCTCGGCCGTGGCCAGCTGGACGCGGTCGTTGATGCCGGCCAGTTCGGCCTCGTCCTCGACCGCCAGGGCGGTCACGAGCCGGCCGTCGGCGCGGGCCAGGGCGACGAGGTCGGTGAGGTACAGCTCGCCCGAGACGGGCGACGGCCTCAG
>JBIOIE010000180.1:0-3360 GCA_044449605.1 Candidatus Limnocylindrales bacterium
GCGATGCAGGTGTCGTCCGCATCGCGCATGACCTCGTACTCGATCTCCTGCCAGCCGACCAGGCAGCGCTCGACGATGACCTGGCCGATCGGGCTCGCGCGCAGGCCGGCGCGCACCCGCGCCCGGTAGTCCTCCTCGACCTCGACGATGCCGCCGCCCGAGCCACCGAGCGTGTACGCCGGCCGGACGATCGCAGGCAGGCCGATCGTCTTCAGTGCCCGCTCCGTGGCCGCGAGGCGCTCGGCCAGGGTGGCACCTTCCACGATCTCCGAGGGCGGGTAGGGCTGGCCGATGCGGTCGAGCAGCTCGCGGAAGCGGGCCCGGTCCTCGGCCATCTCGATGGCCTCGAGGGGCGTCCCCAGGAGAGGCACGCCGAAGCGCTCCAGGACCCCGGCCCGGGCCAGCGCGACGGCCAGGTTGAGGGCCGTCTGGCCACCCAGCCCGGCGAGGATCCCGTCCGGCCGCTCGCGCTCGAGGATCCGCTCGACCGACTCGACGGTGAGCGGCTCGAGGTAGACGACGTCGGCCACGTCGGGGTCGGTCATGATCGTGGCCGGGTTGGAGTTGAGCAGGATCGTCCGGATGCCCTCATCGCGCAGGGCACGGCAGGCCTGCGTGCCGGCGTAGTCGAACTCGGCGGCCTGGCCGATGACGACCGGCCCGGAGCCGATGATGAGGACGGAGCGCGGCCTGGCGGGCGCGGCAGTGGTCATCCGGCCGCGGCCTTGACCCGCTCCACGAACCGGTCGAAGACGTCCAGGGCGTCGAGCGGGCCGGGCGAGCCCTCCGGGTGGTACTGGACGGTCTCGATGGGCAGCGACCGGTGGCGCAGGCCCTCGACGGAGCCATCGTTGAGGTTGCGCTGCGAGACGGCGAAGCCCTCCCCGGCCGGGAGTGACTCGCCCACGACCTCGACCTCGTGGTTCTGGGCGGTGATCCGGACGCGGCCCGAATCGAGGTCCTGGACCGGGTGGTTGGCCCCGTGGTGGCCGTAGCGCAGCCGGCGCGTGGTCGCCCCGGCGGCCAGGCCGACGACCTGGTGGCCCAGGCAGATGCCGAGGAGCGGCCGGCCGTCGGCGATCGCCGCGCGCGCCACCGCCACCGGCCCGGCGAGGCGGGCGGGGTCGCCGGGCCCCGGCGAGAGGACCAGGCCGGCGATCTCCGGCGCCAGCGCCGCCCCGGTCGTCGCGTGGTAGGGCAGCACCCGCACCCGCGCTCCGCGGCGGATGAGGCCGCGCACGATGTTCGCCTTCAGGCCGAAGTCGAGGATACCTACCAGCGGCCCCTCGCCACCGCCGATGTCATAGGGGTCGCGGGCCGAGACCTGGGCCACGAAGTCCTCGTCCTCCCACCGCGCCAGGCCCCGGGCGGCGGCCACGGCCGCGTCGCGATCGACGTCGCCGGGGGCGCTCAGCCAGGTCCGCTGCGCGCCGGTCTCGCGCAGGTGGCGGGCCAGGGCGCGGGTGTCGACGCCGGCGATGGCGGGCACGCCGGTGGTGCGCAGGAGATGGACGATCTGCTGGGCTCGGCCGACCACCGCGGCCGTGGCCTGGGCCACGACGAGGGCGCGCAGCCAGGGCCGCTCGGACTGGTCGTCGCCGACCCGCCGCCCGTAGTTGCCGATGAGCGGGTAGGTCATGACCACGACCTGGCCGGCGTACGAGGGGTCGGTGCAGACCTCCTGGTAGCCGGTCTGGCTGGTGTTGGCGACGAGATCGCCACCGCCGCCGACGGGCGCCCCGAAGGCGATGCCGGGGAAGACCGTGCCGTCCTCGAGGGCGACGAGCGCCGGCCCAAGGGCCCCGATCCGGGGATCGACCACCGAGTCGGCCGGCGGGGGCCCGAAAACGGAACGGCCACCGGCCCAGCCGGGCACGGTGGTCGGATTCGGGCGCATCTTCCGATCCTCCTCTCCGGCCTCCCGGGCCGGCATCTGCGGTCTCTCGGGACCGCGAGCGGGGGTGGGGCTAGCCTACCAGAGGCCGCTCTCCGACGTCGACGCGGCCGATGGCCCCGAGCGCCAGGCAGGCCGGGCAGCAGGCGTCGGCCCAGTCGACGATGGCCGGGCTGGAGCCTCCCCTCCGCCGGCGGATGAGCCACCAGCCGGCAGCGCCGACGAGGCCCAGGACGAGGAGCCCGACGATGAGCGGCCCGGTGGCGCCGGCGACGAGGGCGAGGGCGGGCGGGCCGACGATCAGCCCGAGCAGGAAGTGGCCGCTCACGAAGAGCCCGTTGCCCACGGTCAGGCCGGCGGCGAAGCGGCCGAGGGGCAGGTCGGCCAGGCCGCTGGCGGCGATGGCCACGATGCGCACCCCCGGCGTCGCCCGGGCGATGGCCACGCCCGTCGCACCGCGGTCGCGGAGCCGCCCCGCCACCGCCTCAAGCCGGGCGGCGGGGACACCGACGCGGGCGAGGAGCACCAGCAGCGGACGCCGCCCGACGCCGCGCACGAGCAGGAACTGGATGACGCCGCCGATGAGGCCGGCGACGATGATGATGGCCAGGGTCGGGATCGGATCGAGGTCGCCGCGACCGGCGGCGATACCGGCGCCGATGACCACCAGGTCGCCGGGCACGGGGATGGGCACGCCCGTCTCCTTGACCAGGAGCAGGGCAGCGATCCCGAGCAGTCCGAGGGTCAGCGCCTCCATCCGACCAGCCTACGCGGTCGCATGACGACCGGATGAAGGTCCGTGCCGCCAGGCAGCCGCCCAAGAGGGATACTGAAGCCTGCGCCGACGCGCCTGCAGGAGGTCAGCCATGCTCATCCGCCCGGTCGACCGGGCCCTCGACGAGGCCGAGTGGCGGGCGTTCCTCGCCGACCACGACTTCGGGCAGCTCATCGTGCCAATGGGCGACGGGTTGCCGGTCGTCGTGCCCACGCACTTCGTGTTCGACCGGTCGGGCGACCTTCTCTTCCACCTGGCCAACGAAAACCCCGCTTGTGCCGCCCTCGGGACCGGCCGCGAGGTGCTCTTCACGGTCATCGGCGCCTACGCCTACATCCCCACGACGTGGAATGCGAACCCCGGGAGCGACGTCCGTTACGGGATCCCGACCAGCTACTACGCCACGGTGCAGCTGGCCGGCACCGCCTCGCTGACGGACGATCCCGGCGCCCTGGCCGGGATCCTGACGCGCCAGCTGGCGCACTTCCAGCCGGAAGGCGGGCACGCGCCCGTCGATCTCGGAGACCAGCCCTACGGCCGGGCCCTCGCCAACATCCGGGGCGTGCGCCTGGCCGTCCGGTCGGCGCAGGCGAAATTCAAGTTCGGCGGCAACAAGTCCGCCGCCCATCGCCTGCTCATCGCCGAACGGCTCCAGGAACGCGGGCGGCCGCTCGACCTCGAAGCGCGCGAC
>JBIOIE010000181.1:0-3341 GCA_044449605.1 Candidatus Limnocylindrales bacterium
GCCCGAGGGCGCTCCGGATCACGCACCCCGACGGCGACGAGGTAGATCGGCCGGCCGCAGGTGGCCTTGGCCAGCCACTCCCCGTTCTCGAGCAAGCCGCGCGCGACGGCCGCGCCGACGGTGCCCAGGCCGAGCAGCGCCACGCGCAGGGGTGTGCGGGCCGGTGGACGCGGGGTCATGCCCGATTGTAGGCGCGTGGGTGGGTTAGACTCGCCGGCCATGAGCCCCGCCCCCGTCACGTCGGCGCGAGAGCGCGTCTTCAGCGGCGTGCAGCCCTCTGGACTGCCCCACGTCGGCAACTACCTCGGCGCCTTCCGCAACTACCTGGCGATGCAGGACACCCACGATGCGATCTACTGCATCGTCGACTACCACGCCCTGACCAGCACCCACGACGCCGAGCAGATCCGGCGCAACACCGAGGAGATGGCGCTCGGTCTCCTCGCCCTCGGCCTCGACCCCGAGCGGGCCGTCCTCTTCCGCCAGTCCGATCGGCCCGAGCACGTCGAGCTGTCCTGGCTCCTGGCCACGGTCACGCCCGTCTCCTGGGTGGAGCGGACGCCCTCGTTCAAGGAGAAGAAGCGGACCCAACCGCATGACGTCAACTTCGGCCTGCTCAGCTACCCCGTCCTGCAGGCCGCCGACATCGCCATCTACCACGCGAAATACGTGCCCGTCGGGCGCGACCAGGCGGCTCACCTCGAGCTGGCCCGGGAGATCGTGCGCGCCTGGAACGGCCACTACGGCGCCTACCTGGTCGAGCCGGAGGCGGTCTTCACCGACTCGCCCATCGTCAAGGGCACCGATGGCGTCGCCAAGATGTCCAAGTCGCTGGGCAACGTCATCGACATCTTCGCCCCGCCGGAGACGATCCGGAAGCAGGTCATGTCGATGGTCACCGACACCGAGCGGATCCTGCGCACCCAGCCCGGCCGCCCCGAAATCTGCAACGTCTGCCAGCTGCACCGCTTCTTCGGGGACGACTACGAGGTCATCTGGGACGGCGAGCGGACGGCCCGGACCGGCTGCGTCGACACGAAGCGCCTCCTCGCGGACCGGATGATCGCCTTCTTCGCCGGAGCGCGCGAGCGGCGGGCTGAGCTGGCCGCGCGGCCGGGCTACGTCGAGGAGGTCCTGCGCGCCGGCGCGGAGCGGCTGGCACCGCTGGCCAAGGAGACGCTCGCCGTCTGTCACGATCGCATGGGCCTCGGCCCGCGGCGCTGATCCCGGCGCCCTTCCCAGCGGCTAGACTCATCCGATGCTGAGCCCGATGTCCGACAGCGAGCGGCGCTGGCTGAACGCGGTCCTGGTGCTTGGCACGTTGGTGCTGGCGATCATCCTCATCGGCCAGCTCGGCCAGGTCGTGGCCTACTTCAGCGACCTGCTCCTGATCTTCTTCCTGGCCTGGCTGATGGCCTTCATCCTCTCGCCCATCCCCTCTGCCGTCGAGCGCTGGATGCCGCGCCTCCCGCGGATCATCGTCGTCGTCGGCACCTACGCTGTGCTGCTCGTCGGGCTGCTGCTGGCCGCCCTCCTGGCAGCCCAGGCGCTGGCCGGCTCGATCACCGCCTTCCTTGACAGCCTGCCCGGCATCATCGCCAACCTGCCTCAACTGCTGGCCCCCTGGCAGCACGGCCTGGACGAATTCGGGCTGCATCTCGACCTGCTCAGCAGCGCGCAGTCCCTGCTCCAGGCGGCCGGCTCGTTCGGCGGCAACCTCGTCCAGCCGCTCACAGGCCTGGCCCTGGCCAGCCTGTCGATCTTCGGCAACCTCGCGCTGGTGCTGATCTTCTCCCTCTACATCGTCCAGGACCGCGACCGGATGCTCGACTTCGTGGCCCGCCTGGTGCCGCCCCGCTACGCCGACGCGTTCCGGCTGCTGCGCACCAGCGTGGCGCGGTCGTTCGGCGGCTTCCTGCGCGGCCAGGCGATCCTCGGCCTCGTCTATGGCGTCATCGCCTTCGCCACGCACCTCGTGCTCGGGCTCCAGTTCGCGGGCGCTTCGGCGGTCCTCTCGGGCGTGCTCATGGCCATCCCCTTCTTCGGCCCGTTCCTGGGCTGGGCGCCGCCGGTGCTGGTGGCGATCTTCACGAACTCGGACCAGATCCTGCCCGCCTTCATCATCACCAACGTCGGCCAGCTCATCGAGATGAACGTCCTCCAGCCGCGGATCATGGCCGACACGGTGGGCATCCATCCCCTGGTCGTGCTCGGTTCGGTGATCGTCGGGGCCAAGCTCGCGGGCATCCCCGGCGCGATCTTCAGCGTGCCCATCGCCGCCGTCATCTCGAGCTTCTTCTTCCACTACCTCAACCGGACGGCCATCGCGACCGGCGACGTGACCACCCGGGCCGCCCGGGTCGTTGCGGCACGGGAGGGCCGCCGGGTCCGCAGACCGACGCCACCGTCGGCCGCCGATGAGGTCGGCGCCTCGCCGCCAACGGTCCCCTCGAACCCTGCCTAGCGCCTCCGCGGCTCAGCGGCCGCGGCGCTTCGCGTCGCGCAGGATCTCGCGGGCGGCGTTCTGCCCCGGCCAGCCGGTGATGCCGCCGCCCGGATGCGCCCCCGAGGCACACAGGTAGAGTCCCTCGACGGGCAACCGGTAGCGGGCGTGGCCGAGCAGCGGCCGCCACAGGAAGAACGAGTCGAGGGCCGGCTCGGCGTGGAGCGGATGGCCGCCACTCAGCCCGTAGACGCGCTCGAGGTCCAGCGGGGTCAGCAGCTGGCGGGCGGTGACCAGCGTGCCGATGCCCGGAGCCACCGACTCGAGCACGGCGAGCACGGCATCGCCGAACGCTTCGCTCCGGTCGTCCCACGTCCCGTCGCGCAGCCGGTAGGGCGCGTACTGGGCGAGGACGCTCATGACCTGGGTGCCCGCCGGAGCGCCGGCCACGAGCGATGGATCGGCCAGCGAGGGGATCGTCGCCTCCAACACCGGCGTGTCGCTCCAGCGTCCGTACTTCGAGGCGTCGAAGGCCCGCTCCATGGCGTCGATGCCGGGGGCCACGACGATCCGGCCGCGCAGCTGGCGCTCGTCCTCGGCGGCCGCGAAGCGGGGCGTGGCGGAGAGGACGAAGTTCACCTTGGCGACGATGCCGGCCTGGCGGATGTTGCCGGCTCGCCAGCGCAGCGTCGGCCCTACGACGACGGGATCGAGGAGGCCCAGCAGCGTGCGCTTGGGGTCGACCGCCGAGACGACACGCGCCGCGCCGATCTCCTCGCCCGAGGCGAGGACGACGCCGGTCGCCCGGCCCTCCTTCGTCGTCACGGCAACGACCTCGGCGCCCGTGCGGACCTCCGCGCCGAACGCTCGGGCCGCGACGGCCAGGGCCTCCGCGAGC
>JBIOIE010000182.1:0-3316 GCA_044449605.1 Candidatus Limnocylindrales bacterium
CGGCGATACGGCCCCAGTGGCCCGCTCGACCGGCTACCCGAGCCTCGTGAACTTCGCCCCGGACGTGCGCAAGGTCGGCTCGCTCGGACCGACCTGGACGGTGCCGAACAGCCAGGGCCAGGGCTCCTGCACCCTGACCTGCCACGGGTTCACGCACCTCGCCGCCGACACCACCTACCTCGTCGCCCCGGCCACCGGCTTCACGGCCGGCCCGACCAGCGGCCCCGTCGGGATCTCGGGCCTCACGGTCCAGTTCACGGACGCGACGCGCTACATCGACCCGCTCGATTCCACCTGGAGCTGGGACTTCGGCGACCTCGGCACCTCGACCCTCGAGAACCCGCTCCACACCTACATCGCCGCGGGCAGCTACACGGTGACCCTGACCGTGCAGCGGACGGCGGGCAACACGCTCAAGGCCACCGAGGTCCGGACCGACTACATCACGGTCACGCCATGAACGGACGGGGGAACGCGCGATGAGGCGACTGGCGCTCCTGGCTACGGCAGGCCTGCTCTGCCTGCTGTTCCTGGCGGTCGCGCCGGTCGCCGCCGACGGCGGGCCGCACGTGCTGACCAACAACAACGGGACCGGGACGGTGGGCCTCGCGGGCGACTGTGCCGCCTGCCACCGGGCTCACACCGCCCAGGCCGCAGATCTATTGAAGGCCACGCTCCCCGGCCTTTGCCTCGACTGCCACAACGGCACCGGCGCGACGACCGACGTCGTCGACGGCTACCAGTACGTGCCCACCGACGCCATGGGTGGCCACACCGGCAACAACATCCTCGGCGCGCTCCGCGGCGGCGGCTTCAGCTACGCCCTGATCGACTCCTCGCACGCGGCACGGCTCATCGTCTCGACCCGCTTCCTGGGCCACGTGAGCGTCCTGCCGGTGGCCCAGAAGCAGGTCACCACCTCGACGCATGGCGGCCTGGGCACCGTCTGGGGCAACGCCCCGGACGGGACCGTTGGGGCCGGCGCGGGGCCGGCGACGCTCGACTGCGCCAGCTGTCACAACCCGCACGGCAACGGGCAGTACCGCATCCTGGCCACGAGCCCGGGCGGGACCTGGGTCGCCGACGGCGTGGCCGGCTGGGCGCCGCCCGCCCAGGCCGTCGAGATCGCGGACAGCCCCGATCCCACGAACGCGACGCGCAATTACACGGTCCTGCCCGGGGCCCTCGCCACCGACGTCACCGCTGCCGCGACGATGGGCGACTACTGGCGGCGCAACGCGCCCTGGAACAGCAACCTCGGCGCGCACGACCCGATGGAGACGGGCTGGAACGGGACGGATCCGACCAATGCCTCGGCGAACGGCGGGGATCCGCCCTCGAACGACTCCGGTCTCATGACCGCGTGGTGCATCCAGTGCCACACGCGCTACAACGGCCTGGTCAACGACGACGCCATCTCCTCCTCGATGGCGGCCCAACCGGACGTCATCTTCACCTACCGGCACCTGACCATGAACTACGGCTGCGAGCAGTGCCACGTGAGCCATGGCTCGAATGCGCTGATGACCGGCGCCGCCTTCTCGTTCACGGATCCGGCCGGCGTGGTGCCGTCACCGGTCCCGAGCGCCGGTCCTGCGGCCAGCCCGGTCACGTCGGGCGACAGCCGGCTCCTGAAGATCGACAACCGGGGCACCTGCCAGATGTGCCACGACCCGACGCACACGGTCAACCTGACGAACTCGTACGTCGGCCCGACGCCCAGCCCGGGCGTGCCCTGAGCGCGGCCGGCGCCTGGCGCCGGCCCCCGGCCTGTACCGACCGATACATGGGGAACCTCCGGCGTCCCCCTCTCGGAGGGGCACGACCGCCCCGAAATGTGCTGCCCGGCGGATGGGCCGCAGCCCCCTTCACGACGAGGATTGCTCCCAGGTGTCATGCCGCCGGGCGACGAACCACCGCACGACGCGGAAGCCCGGGGCCAAGAACGAGGGCAATCCGATGGACCGAATGCAAGGCCGCGACCGCCCGGTGCCGGGCGGGTCGAACGTGGTGGCCAGGCCATGAGCGCTCCCACCCTCCGCCGCTCCACGCCGGAGGCGCGCGCCGCCGACCGGCACCAGATGGACCTCCTCGCCCGGCTCGGTCTCGACCGGCGAGCGACCCCCGAAGAGATCGAGACCGCCCACGACGACGTCACGGCGTTCCTGGCCACGGCTCCCCGCTCGTTGCGCGACTGGGCTCACGTCCAGGCGGCCGCAGCCGACGAGGCGCTGGCGTCCCTCACTGATCCGGCCGCGATGGCGGGCCTTGCAGCCCTCGCAATGCCTGCCTCGCGGCCTGAGTTCGTTCCCGGCGGGTCGGCGACACCTCCGGCCCGCCGGGAAACCTCCACCATCGACAGCTCCGCCGGCGAGGTCGCCGACGACGACCTCCCCGCGGACGACACGTCCGCCGAGGACTACGACGCGTTGTTCGCCGCCGTCACCCCGAGCGCCCACCGCGACTCGGTCGCTCCGGCCAAGGCGCGCCGGCGCGGCCCACGGCCGATCCCGGCCGGCCCCGAGCCCGCCACGCTGCCGTTCTGGCGGCGGATCCGGCGGGCGCACCTCGCCATCGCCGGCGGGCTGCTCGTCGTCGCCGTCGTCGCCGCGGTCGGCTTCGGCTTCATCGGCGGCGCGCCGACAGCCACGCCGCTCTCCAGCGACGCCGCCGCACAGGCGGCCCTCGACGCCCAGGTCGGGCCGCTGATGGTCCGCCTCCAGGCCAACGCCTCCGACACGGACGCGCTCATGAGCCTGGGCAACCTCTACTTCCAGGCCAGCCAGTACGACGTCGCCGCGACCTGGTTCCAGAAGCTCGTGGCCATCCAGCCCACCAACGAGCCGGCCCTCCTGGCCCTGGGCGCCTCGAGCTTCAACATCGGCGACCTCGACAGCGCCGAGAAGGTCTGGAAGCAGGTCATCACCTTGGATGCCTCGAGCGTCGAGGCCCACTACGACCTCGGCTTCCTGTACCTCAACCGCCAGCCGCCCGACATGGTCGGTGTGCAGCGCGAATGGAACGAGGTGGTCCGCCTCGATCCCGGGTCGGACGTGGCCAATACCGTGACCGCCCACCTCAATGCACTCCTCAGCCCGGCCCCTTCCGGCTCGGCTCCGGCGGCCAGTGGCTCCCCGGCCGCCAGCGGCTCCCCAGCCGCCGCCACACCCACGAACCCGGCGGCCACGCCGGCCACGAGCCCGAGCGCCCTGCCATGACCGGCGTCGCGGGGTTCGGGATCCTCGTCGCCTTCCTGGGCGGGACGATCTCCTTCGCCTCGCCCTGCTGCCTGCCGCTCGTGCCCGCCTATGTCAGC
>JBIOIE010000183.1:0-3253 GCA_044449605.1 Candidatus Limnocylindrales bacterium
CATCGCGGGACCTCCTGCCCCGAGTCTACGCCGGCCCGGCTACAGCTCCCGGCGGACGACGGGGAAGCGCTCATCGTCCACGGCCACGGCGAAGCCGCAGGCGACCCAGAAGCCGGGCGTGGCGGCGCTCGTGGCGTCGGGCCGGATGCCCGCCTCGGGATAGGCTTCGACCGCCGCGAAGCCGCGCCCGGCCAGGTCCGCACAGACGGCCTCGACCAGCGCCCGGGCGTGCCCGGTCCCGCGTGCCTCGCGAGTGGTGGCGATACAGGTGATCACGGCGGGTAGCGGTGTGGCCGGCAGGCGCGGATACAGGTCGCGCACCCGGCGGGCGCGCGGATATGCCGAGAGGGGACCGAACTGGGCGTAGGCGACGGGCTCGTCGGCGATCAGGGCGAGCTTGGCGTAGGTGCCGAAGATGCCTCGGCCACGGTCGAGGAGGGCGTACTTGCGGGGCACGCCGACCGTCGCGCCACGCTCGACCCTGGTCCGCGGCGCGAACGGGTTGTCGGCGCCCCCGTCGTCGTCGTCCGCGTCCGCGAAGGGGTTGAAGGCCGACCCGCTCCTCGACGGCGGGGCGAAGGGGTTGTCAGCCAGGTCCGGGCGGCGCAGGACCGGCGGCTGGGCGGCCTCGAGCCAGCTCGCCCGGGCCGCCCGGGAGCCGCGCTCGGCGTCCTCCCAGTAGTCGCAGGAGCGATGATCGAAGCCGGGGTCGACACACGGCGGCAGGCGCCGGAAGGCCTCGAGATCGGCGACGTCGACGATGCGCAGCTCGCTCATGGAGCGACTCTAGCGCGGCTGTGGCGCGCCCACCCGGGCGCCCCCGGAATCGAAACGACTCCCCTTGGGCTGGGGAGTCGTCCCGGTTCGCTGTGGCGGGCTGGGGCCCGCGGGGAGAGTCGGCGGTCAGGCGACCGAGCGGGTGGCCTTGACGACCATCGTCTTGGCCGCGTGGTCGTGGTAGCCCTGCTTGGTCGGGCTCTGAGCGGTCGTGTAGAGCAGGTAGATGATGTAGATCAAGCCGGCCAATCCCACCAGGATGCCGAGGAGCGGCACCGGATTGACGATCTGGACGATCGAGATCCAGCCGCCGACGTAGATCCAGCGCTTGATGGCCTGGTTCTGAGTGAGCGTGGCGCCGTTGCCCTCGTTGCCGATCTGCATGCCCAGGGCCCTCATCCCGATCGTGCCCCGCATCCGGGTCCACGTGTAGATGAAGTAGCCCGCGCTGACGGCGAGGCCGATGAGGCCGATGACGACCACGGCCAGGTAGTTGTAGGTGAAGCCGTTCGCCAGCGAGAAGGTGGAGATGTTGAGGCCGACAGCGCCGACGACGGCCGTGACCACGATGTTGATGACGAACAGGATCACGATGTCGATGACGTAGGCGATGATCCGATTGGGCAGGTCGGCGTAGACGAAGCCCGCCGGACCAGGCTGCGGCTCGGCCGCCGGTGCCGGTGCTTGCCAGGACATATGGCCAACTCCCTCTGCTACCCGGTTCCCGCGCCCGCCAGCGCGGACGATCGAGGCACGCCGAGTCTACCCCGCCGAATCAACCTTGCACACGGGTTTTCAGCGGAAATCTCAGCCCGGCAACAGATCCCGGAAGGCGCCCTCGCGCACCAGGGCGCCGGCGGCCTCGATGTCGGGCCCCGGATCGCGGTCGGTCTCGAGGTGAGCGACGCGCTGGCGGAGGCGTCGATGAGCCTCGACCACGCCGCTGCCGGGGCGGTGGCCGTCGGCCAGCCGGAAGTCGAGCCCCTGGCCGGCACAGAGCAGCTCGAGGGCCAGCACGACCTCCACGTTGGCCAGGATCTGGCGCGCCTGGCGGGCCGCGATCGAGCCCATCGAGACGTGGTCCTCCATGTTGGCGCTGGTGGGGATCGAGTCGGCGGAGGCCGGGTGGACGAGCACCTTGTCCTCGGAGACGAGCGCCGCGGCCGTGTACTGGAGGAGCATCAGGCCGCTGTTGAGCCCTGCGTCGCGCACCAGGAAGGGGGGCAGTCCCGAGAGCCGGCCGTCGACCAGGAGCGCCGTCCGCCGCTCGGAGATGGAACCGATCTCGGCGATGGCCAGCTTGGCGTAGTCCATGGCCAGGGCCACCGGCTGGCCATGGAAGTTGCCCCCCGAGACGACGCGGCCACCGGCGGTGGCGATCGCCGTCGGGTCGGTCCCGGCGCCGTCGGCGAACACGAGCGGGTTGTCGGTGGCGCTGTTGGCCTCGGTCTCGAGGACGCGCCGGGCGTGGGCCAGGGCGTCGCGGCTGGCGCCGTGGACCTGGGGCACGCAACGCACCGAGTAGGGATCCTGGACCTTGTGGGCGACCCCGTGATGGGAGCGCTGGAGCTCCGAATCGCGGAGCAGGTGGCGCAGCTCGGCGGCCACCGCCGCCTGGCCCGGGTGCGGCCGGGTCGCGTGGTAGGCCGCGGCGAAGGCCACGTCGGTGCCCAGCAGGGCCTCGGTACTCATGGCCGCGACGACGCTGGCCGTGCCGATCAGACGCTCGGCATCGAGGATGGCCAGGGCGCCTACGGCGCTCATCATCTGGGTCCCGTTGAGGAGGGCGAGGCCCTCCTTGGCCTCGAGGCGGAGGGGTTCCAGGCCGGCCAGCGCCAGCGCCTCCGCGGCTGGCATGCGGGTCCCCTCGCGGTCGACCACGCCGCGCCCGATGAGCGGCAGGGCCAGGTGGGCAAGGGGCGCCAGGTCACCACTGGCGCCGACGCTGCCCTGCTCGGGCACGACCGGGTGGAGGCCGCGTTCGAGGAACAGCAGCAGGCGATCGACGATCTCGGGCCGGCAGCCGCTGTGACCGAGGGCGAGGGTGTTGGCGCGCAGCAGGAGCATGGCCCGGACGGTGGCCGCGTCGAGCGCCGGGCCGACCCCCACGGCGTGGCTGATGAGCAGGTTCTCCTGGAGCCGTGCGGCGTCGGCCGGCGCGATCCGGTGCGTGGCCAGGTCGCCGAAGCCGGTGGTCACGCCGTAGACGGCCTCGCCGCCGGCGACGATCGCCGCGATGACGGCCCGGCTCCGTTCCATGGCCGTCCGCGCGGCCGGCGCCAGGGTGACCTGGGCACCTCGGCGGGCGACGTCCTCGATGGCCTCGAGGGTCAGGTCGTGGCCGGTGAGGGTGATGGCGTCGGGCATCGGGGGCAGGATACGGCCGCAGTGCGGCTCCGCGGGCCGCGTATGCTCCCGGCGATGAGCGTGCCCGCCCGCGTCGAAGAGCTGATGGCGATGGCCACCGGGGACGAGA
>JBIOIE010000184.1:0-3237 GCA_044449605.1 Candidatus Limnocylindrales bacterium
ATGAGCCTCGCCGACCTCGACCTTCGCGTGGCCACGTTCGACTGCTACGGCACGCTCGTGGACTGGGAGGGCGGTGCCGCCGGGTTCCTCTACCAGCTCGCCCTCGAGCACGGCGACCG
Organism: Candidatus Limnocylindrales bacterium; assembly: GCA_044449605.1. Taxonomy (GTDB): domain Bacteria; phylum Chloroflexota; class Limnocylindria; order Limnocylindrales; family CSP1-4; genus CSP1-4. The sequence continues at coordinate 120 of JBIOIE010000184.1, forward strand.
GAAGCTCGTTTCGGCGCGCGAGCTGCGCGACCACTGGGAGGCGATCCAGTTCGGGCTGCTGGCCGGGCCCTGGCGGCCCTACAAGGAGATCCTCGGGGCGAGCCTCGAGGCGTTCTGCACGGAACGGGGCTGGCCCTACCGGCCCACCGACGGCGAGGCCCTCGTCCGTTCGATGCGCTCCTGGGGCCCCTTCCCGGACACGCGCCCGGCGCTCCTCCAGGCGCATGCTGCCGGCCTGCGCCTGGTCATCGTCTCCAACACCGACAACGACATCATCGAGCACACGTTGCGACAACTCGAGCTGCCCTTCGAGGCCGTGGTCACGGCCGAGGACGCCGGGGCCTACAAGCCCGCCGACGCCGTCTTCGACCACGCCCTCGAGCGCATCGGCGAGCGGCCGGAACGGATCCTCCACGTCGCCTTCGGCTTCAAGTACGACATCGGCCCCGCTCAGCACCACGGCATGCGCACGGCCTGGGTCAACCGCCATGCCGAGGCCGCGCCGGGCGCCGAGCAGCCGGACTACGAGTGGCCTGACCTGTGGGGCCTGGCAGTGCTGGCCGGCGGGCCCGGACCGCAGCTGGGACGCTGATCAGCCGTTCGGGACCAGCCGCCAGATGGTCCCGCGCAGGTCCACGATCAGGACTTCACCCGTCGCGTCGATCCCGAAGGAGACGATCTCGCCGCCCGTGCCGATGAGGTGCTTGCGCTCCTGGATCCCGGTCACTGCCGCGCTCGCGTCGATCGTCCAGATGTGGCCCGAGCAGTAGTCGCCGAAGAGATAGCGGCCGACCAGGTCCGGCAGTGCCGCGCCGCGGTAGACGACGCCCCCGGCGATGACGCAGCCGATGTCGTGGTCGTACTCGCTGACGGGCAGCGTCAGGCCGGCCTGGTCGCAGGCGCCGCCGCCCAGGCACAGCGTGCCCTCCATGATGTCCCAGCCGAGGTCGAGGCCGCCCACGCCAGCGCGCGCGACGTCCACTTCCTCGCGGGCGCCCGCGCCGACGTCACCGATCCACAGGTCGCCGTTGGCCGGATCGAAGCTGAACCGCCACGGGTTGCGCAGCCCGGTCAGCCAGATCTCCGGACGCACGCCGGCGACGCTGACGAAGGGGTTGTCCGACGGAACGCGATAGGTGGCGCCCGACGGCGGCGTCCCCGTCACGTCGATGCGCAGGATCTTGCCCAGCAACGTGTCGCGCGCATGGCCGTGGAAGCTGCCGCTCCCGCCGCCGTCGCCGAAGGCGATGTAGAGCATCCCATCCGGCCCGAAACGGATGGCGCCCCCGTTGTGGTTCGGGGCCGGTTGCTGCTGGCGCAGGATGACGTGCTCGGAGCCGGGATCCGCGGTCCCGTTCGCGCGCCGCTGGAAGCGGGAGACGACGGTATTGCCGTCGGTGTCCGTGTAGTCGACGTAGAAGCGCCCGTCAGCCGGAAAGCCGGGATCCAGGGCGATGCCCAGCAGGCCCTGCTCCCCGCCGAAGGCCACCCGCTCCCGGATGTCCAGGAAGCCGATCGGCGGGCCGGCGCCCCCGGGCAGGCGGACGATGACGCCCGGCTGCTCGACGACAAGCAGGTCGCGGCTGCCGTCGCCGGTCGAGACGACGTCGACGGGTTGGTCCAGCCCATCCACGACGACCTGGAGGTCGACCTCGCTGGTCGGGAAGGGGCTGGCCGTCGAGGGCTCGCCGGTCGGCGGGGCGGCGCTGGCAGTGGGCGTCGGGCCCGAGGCCGAGCCGGGCGCCGAGGGTGAAGGGCTGGGCACCGGTGCGGCGCAGGCGCCGGCGGCCACGAGCAGGGCGATCAGCAGGGCCAGCGGGGGACGCATGGCGCGCATCCTAGGAGCTTCGCGAGCCGGCCGGGAATCGCGAGACCCGGCGGATGACCGCCGGGTCTCGAGGTCTTCGGGGTTCAGCGCCGGCCCGGCTGGGCCGACGGGGTCATGCTCGCCGGGTGGCGAAGCAATCGTTGCAGTAGACGGGCTTGCCGTTGGTCGGGCGGAACGGGACCATGGCTTCCTTGCCACAGCTGGAGCACGTCGCCGGGAACATCTCGCGGGGTCCGCGAGAGGCGCCGCCGCCATAGCCACCGCTGCTGCGGCTTGCGCCGCCGTAGCCGCCGCCGCTGCCGTAGCTGCTGCCGCCGCTGCTGTAGCCGCTGCTGTAGCTGCTGCCGGAATCGCCGCGAGCTGCCTTGCGGCTGGCTCGGCAGGACGCGCACCGGCGTGGATCGGTGAACTGCCGCTGGGCGTAGAACTCCTGCTCGCTCGCGGTGAACGCGAACTCCTGGCCACAATCGGCGCAGGTCAGGATCTTGTCGCTGTACAAAGAACGAAACTCCTCTCGTGCCGGCTTCCGCGACCTGTTCTCGCGAAACCGTGAGAGGAGTGATCGTGTGCGCCGTGCAGTTGTGCTGCCCGCCTGGGCGGGCGTTGGTGCGTGGACCCTACCACACCGTGTAAAGGGGGGAAAGGCTCCGACGACGATGATACCCGGAGAAGCTGCGATCCGCTGTCCGGAGGTCAGGATCGCCGACCACGCCTGCGCCACCAGCCGATCCCGCCGCCAATGGCCAGGCCCGCGGCAGCCGCCGCGACCACGAGGCCGAGGCTGTCGTCGCCGCTACCGGCCGGCGGCGCGGCGGGAAGGGGGGCGTCGGCCAGGCGGAGGGCGATGAGCTGACCGTTATCCACCTCGTAGCGGACGTCGATGGCCAGGGCGCTGGCGAGGTGGTCGCGCAGGTGGACGGGCGGGAACGAGCCACTCCCCGCCGGGATGTCGATGATCACGAACTTGAGCAGCTGGCCGTCGGCGGTGCGCAGGATGAAGCCATCGACGTGCGTGAAGCTCGTCTGGTCCACGCTGACCACGATGCCCCGGACGATCTTCGAGCCGTCGTCGCAGCCGCCTACGAGGACCAGGGCGAGGAGTGTGGCCGCGGCCACGGCCAGAGCCCGGTTCATAGCGGGGCGAGGACCGCGCCGCGGCGCATCGCGGGATCGAGCAAGGTGACGGCCGCCGCCAGCAGGCAGCCGGCGATGCCGGCGCCGAGCGCGACCTCGAAGCCGACGGCGTCGAAGATGGGGGCCACGCCGATGCTGCCGACGGCGACGCCGAGC
>JBIOIE010000185.1:0-3203 GCA_044449605.1 Candidatus Limnocylindrales bacterium
ATCTCGCCCTCGTCGGCCTGGTAGAGGCCGTAGAGGACGTTCATCAGGGTGGTCTTGCCGGCGCCGTTCTCGCCGAGGAGGGCGTGGATCTCGCCCGGCTCGACGACAAGGTCGACGCCCTGATTGGCGACCACGCCGGGGAAGCGCTTGGTGATGCCCTGGAGTTCCAGCTTCACGGGCGATCCGACCTCATGGGGATCGGGGTGGTGCCGGATAGTCGAGGTCGGCGGTGCGCCGTCCGCACCGCCGACCAGGTTGTCGCGAGTGGCTCGCTGTCCCCTACGGGGCGGCGAAGTAGTCGGAGACCTTGACCGAGCCGTCGATGATCGCGGCCTTGAGGGCGGCGATCTCCGACTTCGTGGCGTCGGTGATCTGCGAATCGAAGTTGTGGAAGGGACCGAGGTCCACGCCACCGTTCTTGAGGTTGCTGACGAACACGGGGGTAGCCGGCTGGTCGTTGTAGGCGCGCTCGACGGCCGCCTCGACGCTGACGTCGATCTTCTTGAGGACCGAGGTCAGCAGCAGCGCCGCGTACGTGGGCTGCGAGGGGATGACGGACTCGTACCAGTCGACGTCCACGCCGAGCGCGGCCGCGGCCGCGCCGCGGTCGATGATGGCGGCGAAGGCGCCCTGGCCGATGGCCCCACCCACGCCCATGATCACATCGGCGTTCTCATCGAGGAAGCCGAGCGACAGCGTTTTGCCGTCGTCGATGCTGGTGAAGTTGCCGGTGAAGGCGCCCTTCTTGGTCACGGGGTCCCAGCCCAGCACGGTGGTCTTGGTCCCCTTGGCCTTGTCGTAGTAGTGGGCGCCGGCCACGAAACCGTCCATGAAGTCGGTGACCGGACCGCCGATGTTGATGCCGCCGAAGGTGGCCAGCACATGCGTCTTCGACCATGCCGCGGCGGCGTAGCCGGCCAGCATGGCCGCCTCATTCGTGGAGTAGACCAGACCTTCCACATTGGGGATGGCCGGGTCGTAGGCGTCATCGACGATGGCATAGCGGATGGTCGGGTTGGCCTTTGCCGCCGCCGCCGTTGCATCGGCGAGGAGGAACCCGACGCTGACGATCATCTTGCAGCCGTCGGTGACGAACTGGGCGAGGTTCTTGTCGTAGTCGGAGGCTGCCTTCGACTGGAGGACCTTGGTCTCGATGCCCAGCTTGGTGCCGGCATCCTGGACGCCCTTCCAGGCGTTCGCGTTGAAGGCGTGGTCGTCGATGCCGGCGACGTCGCTGACCATGCAGGTCAAGAAGGCCTTGGGCGACGCGGTCGGCGGCCCGGCGGTCGGCGCGGTGGTGGGCGCCGTGGTGGGCCCGGTCGTCGGCGTGGGCGATGCCGCGGCGTTGCAGGCGGCGAACATGATCACGGCCGATGCGAACGTGGCAACGGCCTTCCTCGACAGGCGCAAGGCTCTCCTCCTCCGTGTTGGCCGCCGGGCACATCGAGTGCCGGGACGGGGCGCTCCGGGACCGTAGCGCACATCTGCAGATGGGGTTCGTCCAGTCAGGTTGCGAGCCCTCGTCCCCATCCGGGTCGGGACCCAGTATGACGCTGGCCGGACCGCCGTGCAATGATCTTGGCCATGCCGGAGCCGCCCGCGGACCCCCTCTCAGGCGAACGCGATCGGGCTCGCCAGGTCCTCGACCTCGAGGAGGGACGGGGCCCCGTACCCGTCCTCGGCGAGGCCGCGGCCGTGGCCCTCCTGGGCCGTGCCCGGCGCATCGCCATCGTCGGCGCCTCGCCCGATCCAGGACGGCCGTCGCACGGCGTGATGCGCTACCTCCAGCACCAGGGCTACGAGTGCGTGCCGGTCAACCCCAACGCCCGGGACGTGCTGGGCATCGGGGCCTTCGCCACCCTGGAGGCGGCCGTGGCCGCTGGCGGGCCCTTCGACATCGTCGACGTCTTCCGCCGCTCGGAGCACGCCCCCGACATGGCCCGGAGCGCCGTGGCCACCGGCTGCCGGGCCCTCTGGCTCCAGCTCGGCGTGGTCAGCTGGGAGGCGGCCCGCATCGCCCACGAGGCCGGCCTACCGGTGGTCATGGACCGCTGCACGGCCATCGACCACCGCCGCCTGCGCGAGGATCAGCGCAGGTAGAACCCGGCGATCACGAGGACGAGGCCGACCAGCGCCAGGCCGCCCCAGCGGCGGGCTCGGCCGAGCAGCTCCTGCTGCATCAGTTCGGCGCTGCTGGGCCCGTCCTCGCTCGACACGTAGCGGCCGCCCCGCCACGAGTCGTAACGGGCGAGGTTGCGTTCGTGCTCACGCAAGGCGACGGCGCGCCGGTAGGGCGCCTGCGCCCGGACGAGGCCGACGGCCAGCAGGACGATCCCCAGGGCCATCAGAGCGAGGCCGGGCCCGGGCATGCTCAGGCCTCCCCGAGACGCTCGCGCAGGAGCGCCTGGACCGCGCTGGCCTGGGCCTGGCCCCGGGTCGCCTTCATGACCTGGCCGACGAGGAAGCCGCTGGCCTGGCCCTTGCCGGCGCGCACGTCGGCCACGGCCGCGGGGTTGTCGGCCAGGACGGCGTCGATGACCGCCAGGAGGGCGGCCCGGTCGCTGATCTGGGAGAGACCGAGGTGCTCGATGACCGCCTCGACGGGCTCGCCGGTCGCCGCATGGCGCTCGAAGACGATCTTGGCGCTGGTGCCCGAGATCGCTCCCTCCCCGACCAGCCGGACGAGGCGGCCCAGCTGGGCGCCGTCGACAAGGATCGGTCCGGCCCCTCCCCCGCCGGCGGCGTTGGCCAGGCGGAGGTACTCGCCGCTGACCCAGTTGGCGACGGCCTTGGCGGGCACGCCCGGCTCGGCGGCGACGGCGGCCTCGAAGACCGCGCCCGCGCCCGGGTCACCCACGAGCACGGACGCATCGTAGGCGGACAGGCCGAGCGCCTCGCGGTAGCGGGTGCGCCTGGCCGCGGGCAGTTCGGGCAGCCCCGCCCGGATGGCCGCCAACCAGGCCGGATCCGCGTGCAGTGGGGGCAGGTCCGGCTCCGGGAAGTAGCGGTAGTCGTGCGAATCCTCCTTGGTCCGCATCGCGTAGGTGCGGCCCCGGTCGTCATCCCAGCCGCGCGTCTCCTGGACCACCGCCTCGCCGGCGTCGAGGACGCGCGCCTGGCGCTCGATCTCGAAGGCGATGGCCCGCTCGACGGAGCGGAAGGAGTTCATGTTCTTGACCTCGGTGCGTGTCCCGAAGGCCTCC
>JBIOIE010000186.1:0-3181 GCA_044449605.1 Candidatus Limnocylindrales bacterium
GCCTGGTCGATCCTCGCCGCGCTGGCGGCCTCGACCGAGCGGGTGGAGATCGGGCCGCTGGTCGCCTGCACGAGCTTCCACAACCCGGCGATGCTGGCCAAGAAGGCGGCCACGGTCGACGAGATCAGCGGCGGGCGCCTGATCCTGGGCCTCGGCGCGGGCTGGAACGAGACCGAGTTCCGCGCGTTCGGCTTCCCGTTCGACCGGCGCATCGCGCGCTTCGAGGAGGCCTTCACGATCGTCCGCACGCTGCTGCGCGAGGGCGCCATCGACTTCGCCGGCGAGTTCTACACCGCCCGCGATTGCGAGCTGGTGCCCCGCGGGCCACGCCCCGGCGGGCCGCCCCTGATGATCGGCTCGATCGGCGAGCGGATGCTGCGCATCACCCTCCCCTACGTCGACGCCTGGAACGTCTGGTTCACCGACACCGACAACCGACCCTCGGGGGTGCCGCCGCTGCGGGCGCTCGTCGACGGCGTCTGCGGAGAGGTCGGGCGCGACCCCGCCGCGGTGGCCCGGACCGTGGCCGTCCAGGTCCGCCTGGCGGGCGGCCGGGGCCGCATCCAGGGCGAGAACGCGAAGCCGGCGGTGGCCCCACTGGTTGGCTCCCCGGCCGAGCTCGCCGAGACGCTGCGAGCTTTCGCCCGCGAGGGCATCGGCCATGTTCAGCTCGTCCTGGACCCCATCACCGAGGCCTCCATCGAGGCCCTGGCGCCGATGCTCGAGGACCTCGACCGGAGCTGACGCACCGGTCGGCCCGGGCTGCGGGTTGACGTGGGGCCGGTGGCGCCCGAAGCTTGGCCCGATGCCCATCGTCTACCCCGACCCGCGCGGCTACGGCTCGCTCCTCGAGATCCTCGAGGACGCCGCCCGGCGCCGGCCCGAGGGGGTGGCCATGGCCCTCGCCGCCGACGAGGGTCTCACCGATGCCTGGTCGGCCGCCGATCTGTTGCGCCGCTCGCGCTTCGCTGCCTGGCGGCTGTACGCCCTCGGCCTGCGCCCCGGCGACCGCCTCCTGACCTGGTGCCCGTCCGGTCCGGAGCTCGCGGCGCTGACCTTCGGAGCCGTTCGGATGGGTGTGGCCATCGTGCCCCTCGACCTGCGCATGGTGCCCGAGGTCATCGAGCGCATCGCCACGCGCGCCGAGACGAAGTGGCTGGCCGTCGGCACCGGCCGCGATGCCCCTGACGTGGGCGACGTGGAGCTGCCCAAGGTCGTCGTGCGCACGGTGCCCGACCTCGTCGCGGAGGCGGGCGGCGCCGGCGAGCCACGGTTCCCCGCCGACTGGGAGGCGCAGCTGGAGGCCGTGCCCCGGCCCACCCGGGAGACCCTCTTCGAGATCGTCTTCACGTCCGGGACCACCGGCTCGCCGAAGGGCGCGATGCTCAGCCACGGCAATGTCCTGGCCACGCTCGTGGCAGCCGACCGGGTCGTGCCCCGCCGCCACCATCGGCTGGTCTCGCTGCTCCCGCTCTCGCACCTCTTCGGCCAGCTCGAGCTGGGCTACGCGCTCATCGCCGCGGCGCCGATCCTCTACATCCGCTCGCGCAACCCGCGGGTCATCTTCGAGGCCATCCGGGAGCACCACGTGACGACGATGGTCGTGGTGCCCCAGGTGCTCGACCTGTTCTGGTCCTCGATCGAGCGCGAAGTGGCCCGCCAGGGCCGGGCGGCGGCATTCGGCCGCCTGCGCTCCATCGCCCGCCACCTCCCCTACGTCCTGCGCCGGCGGCTCTTCCGGGCCATCCACGAGCGCCTCGGCGGCCACCTGGACCTCTTCATCTGCGCGGCCGCCTTCCTGCCGCCGGCCCTCCAGCAGGCCTGGGAGGACGTCGGCGTGGTGGTGCTCCAGGGCTACGGCACGACCGAGTGCGGCTTCGCCACCGCCAACAGCGCCGAGGACCACCCCATCGGCGTCGTTGGCAAGGCCGTCGAGGACGTCGAGGTCCGGCTCGACCCAGAGAGCGGCGAGGTCCTGGTCCGGGGCGCCAACGTCTTCGTGGGCTACTGGCACGATCCCGAGGCGACGGCCGCCACGCTCGACGCCGAGCGCTGGTACCACACCGGGGACACCGGCCACTGGAACGCCCGCGGCGAGCTCCTACTCTCGGGCCGGATCAAGAACATGATCGTCCTGCCCAACGGCTTCAACGTCTATCCCGAGGACATCGAGAACGTCCTGCGCGAGACGGGCCTGCGCGAGACGGTCGTGCTGGAGACCGCGCCGGGGCGGATCGAGGCCGTCGTGCTGCCCCCCGACGAGCCGCTGATGCCCCGCCCCGGTGCCGCGCCCGAACCGCGCCAGCGGACGCCCCAGGAGGCGGCCGAGGTGCGTTATCGAATCGACGCCGCGGTCAAGGCGGCCAACGGGCGCTTGGGCATCAACCAGCGCGTCGAGGGCTGGCGCCTGTGGCCCGAGCCCGACTTCCCGCGCACCCACACCCTGAAGATCCAGCGCAACCTCGTCCGGGCGTGGGTCGCAGCGGACGCGCGCGTCGGCGTGGCCGCCGGGCCCGAGAGCCGGGCGACTACTTGACCACGCGGATCCGGGTGCCGACGCCGGCGATGAGGTCGAAGGCCGCACGGGCGGCGACCGGGTCGTCCGAGCGATCGGCCGAGAACCAGCTGAAGATGACCGTCGGGCCGAGGTAGCTGACCGCGAAGACGGTGTCGGCCGGGAAGGTCGTCTGGCCGTTGCCACTGGCCAGGTAGTCGGCGAGGGTGCCGGCGCCGGCCGCCGCACCGGCGGCGTCGGTGAACTCGTAGACGATCACGACCCCGTCGTCGGGATCCGCGAAGGGGACACGGAACAGGGCCCTGGGGACGCGCACGAAGGAGGCCGGCTCGGAGGGCCGGTAGGCCTGCCCTGGCGGGCCCAGGCTGAAGCCTTCAGTGGCGAGCGCGTCCTCGAGCGCCGCCAGCGTGGACGCGATGGCGGTCGTCGGGGACCCGAGGGGAGTGGCCGCGTCCGAGGGCGTGGCGCCGAGGCCGCCGACGGTGATGCCGTGGCCGCAGCCGCTGAGCAGGGCTGCGAGGAGGACGGCCAGGGCCAGGCGTCCGAGCCGGCGAGGCACCCGCGCTGGCATCACGCGGCGCCACGGCGGCATCAGCCGGGCGGCCAGGCGAACGACCGGCCGCCCATCAGGTGGAGGTGGAGGTGATCGACCGTCTGGCCGCCCCA
>JBIOIE010000187.1:0-3179 GCA_044449605.1 Candidatus Limnocylindrales bacterium
CCGCCGGACATCCCGGCGGCGCGCTCATTCACGGCACCAGGCGCTCGGGTACATTGCCGACCGTGGAGCAGCGTGCCGGGCGCGGCGAGGTCATCGTCGTCGGCTCGGTCAACGTCGACCTCATCGCCCTCGTGGCGCGGCTGCCCGGCCCCGGCCAGACCGTGACCGGCGGCGTCTTCGAGCGCCAGGGGGGCGGCAAGAGCGCCAACCAGGCCGTGGCCGCCGCCCGCGTCGGGGCCCGGGTCCGCTTCGTCGGCGCCGTCGGCGACGACGAGGCGGGCCGCCAGGCGCTGACCTCGCTGCGGGCGGAGGGCGTCGACACCGGCGGGGTGGCTCGGCTTGCGGGCACGCCGACCGGCGTGGCCCTGATCATGGTCGACGCCGCCGGTGAGAACCAGATCGCGGTCGCTTCCGGCGCCAACGCGGCGCTGACCGCGGAGCACGTCGCCGCGGGCCTGGCGATGGAGCGGCCCGATGCCGGGGCCGTCTGCCTCATCGGCTTCGAGGTCGGCGACGAGGCTGTCATGGCCGCGGCGACGTGGGCGGCGAAGTATCGCCTCACGACCATCGTCAACCCGGCTCCGGCCCGGGACCTGCCCGCTGGCCTGGCCGGCTTCGGCCCGATCCTGACGCCGAACCGGGGCGAGGCCACGACCCTCTCGGGCGAGGCGGATCCCGAGGCGGCCGCGATCGTCCTCCGCTACGAGACACGGGCGCCGGTGCTGGTGACCCTGGGCGCCGAGGGCGTGGTCGCCGCTGACGATGCGGGCATCGACCGGCTCGCCGCGCTGACGCTCGAAGCCCTCGACACGACCGGTGCCGGCGACGCCTTCAACGGCATCCTGGCGGCGGAGCTGGCGGCTGGGGCGCCGCTGCGCGAGGCGGTGCGCTGGGCCATCGCCGGGGCGGGTCTCTCGACGCAGCGCCAGGGTGCGCGGGCCGGGCTGCCAACGCGCGCCGCGATCGCGGCGGGCCTCTGATCGACGCCTACTGGTAGGTCACCCTCACCGAGACACCGTCGCAGTAGAACGTCCTCGAGGTCGAGTTGGCCAGGTCGACGATGCGCACCCGGAAGTTCGCCCCGAAGTCAGCCGCCGCCCAGGTCCGGCCCCACAGATCGGTCATCGAGCCCAGGGTGTAGGTCGTCAGGGTCGTGCCGAGGGTGGAGGAGAGCTTGCCGGCCGTCCAGCTGGTGCCCCCGTTCCAGGAGAGGAGCACGCAGAACTTCGGGGTGCTGCTCGTGGAGCTGACCCGGCCCCGGATCTGGACCGTGATGCCCTTGATGGCCGCGCTGCCGGGCAGGCCGAAGCTGTAGCCGGACAGATTCTCCTTGTCCCGGTTCGTGGCCGTGCAGGACTGGCTGGAGCCGGTCCCGCTGCTGGCGTCGGTGGCCACCACGTTGTTGAAGCTGAAGAGGTTGGCCGAGCCCGACTGGTAGCCGTTGTTGTCGCCGGCGCTGCTGGTCACGGCCTGCGCCGCATTCGCGAAGCGGAAGGTGGTGTTGACGATGGGCCGCGGCGTGCCCGTCGGCGTGGGCGTCGGAGTGGGCGTGGCATGGACGGTGGCCGTCGGCGACGGCGTTGGGCTCACCCCGTACTGGATCCGGCCCACGACGCCGGTCGTGGTCCCGGTGCCCCGGGCGAGGTAGTAGAGGCTGCCGTCCGAACCGACCTCGAGATCGATGGGCGCCGCGATGGCCGTCGCGAAGGTGCTCACCGCGAAGCCGTTCGCCGGGTCCACCCGGTTGATCCAGTTGCCGCAGTAGTCGGCGAAGAAGTAGCTGCCGACGTAGGCCGCCGGGAACTGGGTCACGGCCGGGTCGTAGAAGTCCCCGCCGGTGATGGCACAGCCGAGCATGGCGCCGGTGCCATGGCCGTAGTAGTAGAGCGGCCCGCGCTCGCCGGCATTGCTCGTCGGCCCTTCGGAGTTCGGCCAGCCGTAGTTCGAGCCGGCGATCCCGTCGTCGATCTCCTCCCACGTGCTGTTGCCGACGTCGTTGATGAACATGCGGCCGCTGCCCGGCTGGAAGGCGAACGTGAAGGGGTTCCGGAGGCCCAGGGCCCAGATCGCCCGATCGACCCCGCTCGCGGTGTTGTAGAAGGGGTTGTCCGTGGGGATCGTCCCGTCGGCGTTGATGCGGAGCATCTTGCCCAGCAGGTTGGCCAGGGTCTGGGAGTTGCTCGAGGTGGCGTTCTCGCCGACGGCGATGTAGAGCTTGCCGTCCGGCCCGAAGTGGATCGAGCCGCCATTGTGGTTGGTGGCGCTGGACAGGTTGTCGAGGTCGAGGAGGACGACCTCGCTACCGGGCGTGACCACGTCGCCGTTGGCCGTGAACCGGCTGACCCGGTTGTGGATCGCCGGGCTGGTGGCCGTGTAGTAGACGTAGACCCACTGGTTGGAGGCGAACGCCGGGTCGAAGGCGACCCCCAGCAGGCCGCGCTCGCCGGCCGAGCTGACGGTGACCGTCAGGAAGGGCGTGGGGAGCAGGACGCCGTTCTTGATGACGCGCAGCGTTCCGCCCTGCTCGGAGACGAAGATGCGACCGTCGGGCGCGAGGGCCATGGCCGTCGGGTTGGCGAGCCCGCTGGCCACGATCGACTCGCTGAAGCTCGCAGGCACGGCCGCCGCCGTCCCGAGCGTCGCCAACACAAGGGCGGCTGCGACCAGGAGCACGATCAGGGGCGCGATGTACCGGGCGGGACGCATGGGCGGAGGTTACCCCACAGCCCGGCGACCGCAAGCGGGCCGATGGTCCCGGTGGCGCCGCGCACCACGCGCACCGGTCCGGTCCGAAGTTCGGCGGGGGTGAGCGTTCAGCCGCCCTGTTCGATGAGGGCGACGATGACGTCCACGTCCTCGCTGCCGATGACGCCCTGGTACTTCGCGCGGACGAGGCCTTGACCGTCGACGATGAAGATCCAGGGCATCGAGGTCGCCCCCCAGGGGCCGCTGCCCAGGCCCCACGCCGAGGCCACATCGGTCAGCGCCGGGTCGCTCAGCGTGCCGTCGAGCACGGGCGTGTCGGTCACGATCGAGTAGCGGAACGGCTCGTCATGGATGAAGATCACCTGCGGCCAACGGTCGAGCAGGTACTTGGCCATGACCAGGGCGCGGCCGCAGACAGCGGTGACCCGGAACTTCGCCGAGTCGAGCACCAGGACGAACGGCGTGTGAGCGGC
>JBIOIE010000188.1:0-3160 GCA_044449605.1 Candidatus Limnocylindrales bacterium
CTCCAGGCCGACCCGGTCGTAGACGTCGATGAGGTGGCCGATCTCGACCGCATAGCCGCTGAAGAAGGGCAGCGTCTCGAGCAGGGAGCGGCGGCCGGCATACTCGCCGGCCAGCGGCTGGATGACCCCCGACAGCTCGGGGAAGAAGAGGTTGATGAGGGGCCGGGCGACCAGCTCGGTGACCCGTCCGCCGCCGCCCTCCTTGAGCACGCCGCCCTCCACGATCGGTCGCTCGTAGTAGCCCTTCACGTAGCCCAGGCGCGGCTCGACCAGCAGCGGCCCCAGGGTCCCGTAGACGAAGCGGGGGTGCCAGTCGCGGATGTCCGTGTCACACCAGGCCACGAGGTCGCCGCTCGTCTCGTAGAGGCTCTTCCAGAGCGCCTCGCCCTTGCCCCGGTAGCTGCCGTAGCGGGGCAGCACCGCGGCGTGCTGGACGACCCGGGCGCCCTCCTCGGCGGCGATGTGCGCCGTCTCGTCCTCGGAGGCGGAGTCGATGACGAGCAGCTCGTCGACGAGGTGGCTCTTCTCGACCAGCTCCCGCCGTGCTCGCCGGACGATGGGGCCGATCGTGGCCGCCTCGTTGAGCGTGGGCAGGACCAGGCTGATGGTCAGGCCTTGGCGCTGCTTGAGGGTGGTGAGGAGGCCCAGGTCGGCGAACTCCTGGTGCGAGAAGTTCGACTCGGCGAACCAGCGCTCGACGCGGGCCGGCACGCTGCGGGCGGCCGAAGCGGCCAGCTCGGCGGCCTCGAGCGTCTCGGCCTGGCCGGCGCGCTCCTCGAAGACCGCCCGACCGGGCGTCTTGCGGGTCTTGACGACGATGACCGTCGGCCGCGCCTGCTGGGCGACCATCTCCGGCAGGGCCCCGAAGAGGCCGCTCTCCGGGGGCAGGGCAAGCGCCGAAGGTGAGCCGGGCAGGGCGGTCGCGCCCATGACCACGAGCTGGGCCGATTCGGCCTCGTGAACGATGGCCGGCCCGATCGACGCGCCCTCGACGAGCAGGGGCGTCGCCCGGCCGTGGGTGTGCTGGCGGACGAAGGCCGCGAGCGCCCGCTCGGTACGCGCCCGGGCGTCGGGCTCGGTCTCGGGCGCCATCACGTGGAGGCCGGCCACCTCGGCGCCCAGGCTGCGCCCCAGCGCGTCGGCGAAGCGCAGCGCCAGCTCGGCATGGGGCCCGCCGCGGATGGGCACGAGGATCCGGCGAACTTCGCCCACCCCCCGCTGCTTGACGACGGCGATGTCGCAGGGCGCCTCCCGGACGACTTCGTCGATGGTCGGGCTGAAGATCGCGTCGGGCCCCGCTGGACTCCGGGCACCGGGACGTGCCACAGCCTTCGCCGGCGGGGGGCCGCCCCAGCCGAAGACGATGAGGTCCGCCTCCTCCTCGGTGGCGGCCTCGACGATGCCCTCGGCGGCGCGGCGGCCGATGCGCACCGTCGTGCGCAGCTCGATGTCGTCCGGGGCGAACTCGAGGACGCGCTGCAACAGCCGGCGGGCCTGGCGGGCCCGGGTCGCGCCCTCGGAGAGGGGCATGCCCTCGGGCACCTCGACGATGCCGAGCGCGGTGAGCGTCCCGCCGTGGGCCATGATCGCGGCCCCGATCTTGACCAGGTCCGCGGCCGTCCGGGGGTTGGCGAGCGGCAGCAGGATGCGCTCGGGCAGGCCGCCGCGGACGCTCACGACGCGTCCCGCCAGCGTTGGACGAGCCGGGGCTTGGCGGTCTCGAACGCCCGGGCCTGTCGTTCCACGACCGCCTCGGCCTCGTCCGCGTCGAGCGGGGCGGTCTCCATGACGTGGCTCGCCACGCGCCCGAAGTAGAGCGGCACGAGCGCGGCGATGAGTTGCGGGTCGGTCACGACCCCGGCCCGCTGGGCCAGCAGCGCGGCGTAGATGACGTTGGCCCAGGTCTCGTCGGGGAAGCGGAAGGCGTCCGTGCCGGCCTGGCCGGCCAGCCGCTCGACCGAGCGCACGAGATCGTGGCCGAAGACCTTCGACCAGGCCTCGCCCTGGGTGACCCGGCCGGTCGCGAAGGCCGAGAGCAGGCGGCCCACGTCGACCGGCAGCGGCGGCGGCTCGACGACGCGCTCGAAGCCGTAGGCGGGCACGTCGCGCGAGCCCTGCACGCCGAGCCAGCGGCGGTCATGACGGACGGCCAGGCGCAGAGCGGTGGAGACGACCTGGCCGAACATCGGGCCGAGATCGGCGCCGGGGTCCTTGGGGTCGTGGACCTTGGCCCCGAGACGGGCCTGGCTGACCGCGAAGCCGCCGGCGATGGCGTTGACGGTCATCCAGATGTCGATGCCGAACTTGCTGACCTCGGGCGTCCAGTCGTCCTGCTCGAGATAGTGGGCGATGAGGTCGCCGCTGACCCCGAAGTCGCCGCCGATGGGCTGGCGGATGCGCAGCCCGTAGAGCGCCCGGGTGAGCGGGTAGGTGACCGTGTTGGTGATCGTGCCGTCGAACTTGTGGCGGGCGTAGAGCGGGGCCGTGAAGTCGAAGCCGCCCTTGAGGATGGGGCCGGCCAGCAGCTCGATCCACTCGGGTCCGATGGAGCGCAGATCGGAGTCGACGACCACGAGGGCCTTGACCTCGAGCGCCCGGGCGATCCCGAACAGGGTCCGCAGCGCGGCGCCCTTGCCGCCGACGCCGTCGACCTCGGGGTAGGTGAGGCTGATGCGCTGGAGGCGGTTGGTCGGGCGCACCAGGAGGATCGACTCGATGTAGTCGGGCGGCTCGGTCTCGACGACGACCCGCTGGGTGCCGTCGGGCGAGCCGGCATCGGCGTTGACGATGACCGGGCGCAGGTCCGGGAAGTACTGGACGAGGCCCGCATGGGCGGCCCGCACCACGTAACCGATGGTCGCGGCGCTCTTGAAGCTGGGGATGCCGACCATGATGTCGGCGGTGCCGAGCCGCTCGACCTCCTGGCGGATGGCTCTGGGCAGCGCGGCCAGGGCCGTGTGCCGGGCCGTGCTGTGCGCGGCCGCCCGCGGACCGGGACGAACGGCGCCGCTGGTCACGTGCCGATCTCCGTTCGGCGGGTAGGTCCCGCGAAGCGCCCATGCCACTCCCAGTGGCCATGGACAGGGCCGACCAGCATGGTCCACGCGCCGTTTCTGGCGTTCGAGTGAAGCGAGCACGCTCGCCGGGACCGCCCCTGGCC
>JBIOIE010000189.1:0-3151 GCA_044449605.1 Candidatus Limnocylindrales bacterium
ACCTCGCGCTCGAGGCGGTTGGCGCGCGGCCGCGCGACGGCCAGGCCCGGGGCGTACTCGGGGTAGCGGCGGACCCAGCCCGCGAAGCGGCTGGCCATCGGCTCGAGCTGCTGGCCACAGCGCTTGTCTGCGTAGGCGACGATGCGCTCCTCGCGCGTTGCGCCCGCCGCCCAGCGGTGGTAGCGATCCTCGTCGGTCAGGCGGCTGACGGGATGGGCGGCGACCGCGCGGGCCAGCTCGCCCTGGCCGTGCTGGAGAAGCCAGCGGCCGCCGGCCTCGCCATGGCCGAGGGCCAGGAGAGGATCGTCGGCGGGGAGGAGCCGATCGATGTCGTGGAGGAGCGCGGCGGCCTCGACCAGGCCCCGGTCGACGGCGATGCCGCGGCTCGCCATACGGGCGGCGAGGAAGGCGGCCACCTCGGCCACGCCGGTGACGTGGCGGAGGTGGTGGGCTGGGGGTTTGAACTCGGCGAGGAGTTCGGCGGCAGCGCGCCGATCGGGTATGGCCACGGGCTGATTCTAGGGGCGCCGCAGCGGAAGAGTGCGAGTCGTGCGTCAGCCGCCCCGGTCGGTGTCGGCTGCGGGCGCGGCGTCCGGCCGCCCGATGCGCTGACATGGAGGTCGCGGCCGTCCGTGTCCACGGTGACGCTGCCGTCGAGGTCGGTCCGGTAGGTCCGGGCGCCGACCGCCCTCAGACGGTCCAGGGTCTGCTGGGTCGGGTGGCCGTAGGGGTTGCCGGTGCCGGCGCTGATGATCGCCACGCGCGGTTGGAGCGCTGCCAGCTCGCCGGCGGTGGAGGCCGTCTTGCTGCCGTGATGGGCGACCTTGAGCACATCGAGACGCCGGCCGTCGGCCAGGCCGCCCGCGAGGAGTTGCGGGTCGATGGCCTGCTCCACGTCGCCCATGAGCACGAGACGCCGAGTCCCGAAATGGACGTCCAGCACGATCGAGACGTTGTTGATGCCCGTGCCCGCATCGGGCGGCTCGACCGGGACCTGTCCGCGCGGCGGCCAGCGGACGAGGATCGAGGCCGAGTCGAGCTGGATCCGGTCGCCGGCGAAGAGCCGGCCGCTATGCAGCTGGAGGCGCGCCAGCTCGTCGACGTAGGCCTGGTAGCCGGGCCCCGGCCCGCGCATGCCCGGCTCGGCGATGGCGCCGACGCGGTAGCGCGCCAGAAGCAGGGCCAGCCCCGAGACGTGGTCCTCATGGGGGTGCGTCAGGACCACGAGATCGATGCGCCGGTCCCAGGGCGGCACACGAGCGTCGAGCACGGCCAGCAGACGGTCCGGGTCTGGTCCCGTATCGACGAGCATCCGCGTCCCACGGTCGCCCTCCAGGAGCAGGGCGTCGCCCTGGCCGACGTCGAGGACCGTCAGGCGCAGGCGCCCATCGGGGCGAGCCACCGCGCCGAGTGCGACCGCGCCGACGAGGAGGGCCAGCCCAAGCAGGGCGACGCGGGATCTGGGTGAGACTCGCCGCGGTCCGCCGCCGATCGCGCGCTCGCGGGGCCGTTTTGGCGCCGGCGTGGGTGCGGCGTGCCCGGGCGCGGGCCCGGGCGTGCTGCTCCGGGGCGCCCGGATGGATGCGCTGAGCCGCCGAACGACGCGCCGACCTCGCCCGCTGCCGCCAAGCGCGAGCAGGGTCACGGCGATGCCGGCGAGCGCGAGCGCCGGCGCGGCGTCGAACGTGATGCTGGCCAGGGGCACCCCGGCCGAGACGTGGCCGACCGCCACGATGCCGCCCAGGACCGCTCGCCCCGCGACCGCGATCGGTGCTCCGAGGAAGGCCGGCGCGCCGAGCGACACGAGACCACCGACGACCATCGCGGCCACACCGACGGCCATGGCCGGGGCGACTAGCGGCGCGGCCAACAGGTTCGCGAGCGGCGAGACGAGGGAGAGTCGCCCGAAGTCGAGCAGGGCGAGCGGCAGGGTCGCCGCCTGGGCCGCGAGGGACACGCCCAATGTGTCCGCCAGGAACCCCGGGGCGCGCCTCGGCAGACGCCGGCGGAGCCAGTCAGCGAACGACGTGCCCCACGCCAGGAGGCCGGCGGTGGCGCCGACCGACAGCTGGAAGCCCGGGTCCGCGATCGTCTTCGGTTCCACGAGCAGCATGGCCAGGGTCGCCAGGCCCAGGGCGGTGGCCGCCCGGCCGGGCCGCCCGGCCTCGCGCACGACCAGGACCGTACCGGTCATCAACGCCGCCCGAACCACGCTCGGCGAGGCGCCGGCGAGGATCGTGTAGACGGCGACGAGCACGACGGTCGCGATCACCCGCCGCCGCCGCGGCCAGGACCGCAGGAGGGCCGTGAGCGAGGCCACGACGATGGCGATGTTCCAACCGCTGATGGCCACGATGTGGCTCAGGCCGGCCGCGGTGAGGTCCGCGGCCACGCCCCGGTCGACGCGGTCCCGCAGGCCGATGACGATCCCCGCGGCGAGGCCCGCCTCGGGCTCGGGCAGGACGGCCGCCAGCGCCCCATCAGCCGTCCGGCGGACATGCTCGACGAACGAGCCCGGGTCGCCCTCGACCAGCTCGAACCCGCGGATCTGTACGGTCGCTGTCGCCCCGATACGGTCGAGGTAGCCGGCGAACGCGGTGCCCTGGGGCGGCGCGTCGAGGGCGGCGCCGAAGCGGATCCTGTCGCCCGGCACGAGGAAGGGGTAGCGCGGCAACCGCGCGTAGACGGTGCCCAGCGCCGGGTCGACCAGCTCGAGGACGACGCGCTGCTCACCGGCCGCCGGGGTCCCGATGGCGGCGACGCGGGCCGTCCATGACTCGGTCTCGCCGATCGGCAGCGGCGGGCCGGCGGGCGGGGCGACGAGGAGGCCGGCCACGACACGCAGGGCGACCAGGCAGGCCCCGGTCGCAAGGATCGCCCCGCCGCGTTGACGGAGCCAGGCGGCACCGAGTGCCGCTCCGCCCGCGACGCCGAACGTCCCGAGGGCGAGCCAAGGTGAGGCGCCACCCGCCAGGACGAGCGCGGCGACGCAGGCGCCAACCGCGAGCCAGCCAGCCCGGGGCACAGGTCAGCCGCCGACGGGCACGAGGTCGCGGATCTTCTCGAACGTCGCCGGGCCGACGAGCTTGCGCGACGTGAGGTCGTCGACGCTCGTGAAACGGGCCTTCGAGCGCGCCGCCAGGATCTTCGC
>JBIOIE010000190.1:0-3138 GCA_044449605.1 Candidatus Limnocylindrales bacterium
GCGCGCGGCTTGTGGCTGGAGCGCCTCCCCGCGCTGGACAGCATCGCGCCCGTAGACGCGGCTGAGACGCTTCTCGACCTGCCCGGCCTGGTCCTGCTCGAGAGCGCGCGGCCGGGCCGCCGCGCCCGCTGGAGCTACCTCGCGGCCGATCCGATCGCCGTCGTCGAGGTCGCCTCGGCGGGCCCGGATCCCTTCGCCGATGCGCGCCGTTCGCTCGCTCGCCTCGCCCCGGGTCGCCTCGGAGTGACCGCCGCCCCGCCCTTCAGCGGCGGCCTGGCGGGCTATCTCGGCTACGACCTCGGCCGACGCTTCGAGCGGCTGCCTGTCTTGGCGGCCGCCGACCAGGCGCTGCCGGAACTCCGGCTTGCGCTGCACGACCTCGTCATCGCCTGGGATCGCGCCTCGGGCTGGGCGTGGCTGGCGGGCCGGGCCGTGGACGGGGACATGGCCCGTTTGGAGCGGCGACGCGACGAGCTGCTCGACCGGCTCCTGAGGGGCGGCGGCGTCGTCAGCGGCGCCGATCGCAGCCCCCAGACGCCGGGCGTCTTCGTCTCGAACCTCGACCGGCCCGCCTTCGAGGCCATGGTCGAGCGGGTCCGCGAGGAGATCGCCTGGGGCGAGATCTACCAGGCCAACGTGGCTCGCCGTCTCGCGGCGCCGTTCCGCGGGGCGACGTGGCCCCTTTACCGCCGGTTGCGCACGGGGGACCCGGTGACCCACGCCGCCTACTTCGACCTTGGGGCGGGGCGGGCGCTCCTCTCGGCCAGCCCGGAGCCGTTCCTGTCACTCACGCCGGACGGCCTCATCGCGACCGACCCGATCAAGGGCACCCGGCCGCGTGGGGCGACGCCGGAGGCGGACCGCGCCCTCGCCCGCGAGCTGCTCGCGAGCGCCAAGGACCGGGCCGAGAACGTCATGATCGTCGACGTCCTGCGCAACGACCTGGGCCGCGTGAGCCTGCCGGGGACCGTCCGCGTGCCACGCCTCTGCCGTCTCGAACGGACCGGCGCCGTCCAACATCTCGTCTCCACGGTCACCGGGCAGCTGGCACCCGGGCGCGACGCCTTCGACCTGCTGGCCGCCTCGTTCCCCGGCGGCTCGATCACTGGCGCTCCGAAGATCCGGGCCATGGAGATCATCGAGCAGCTCGAGCCGGTCCGGCGCGGCCCCTACACCGGAGCGGCCGTGTGGCTCGGTGCCGACGGCGCGATGGGCTCGTCGATCCTCATCCGTACGCTGGTCGCGGACGGCCAGAGGCTGACCCTGCACGTGGGTGGCGGGATGACCTGGCGCTCGGACCCGGCCGAGGAGTGGGCCGAGACGGTGGCCAAGGCGCGCGGGCCGCTCGCCGCCCTGGGAGCCACCGAGGGCGCGCTCTAGGGGTTGCGCCAGCTCTCCGACCGCTCTCGCCGCGCTCGACGAGCCTTCAGGCTGCGCTGGGCCCTTGAGGAGAGATCGCCCACCAGCAACTGGGCGTCGAGAGCGTCCCGATCCAGGACGCGGACGCCCCGCGCATGGAGTCGCGCGGCCCAGGCCAGCCACGCCCCGCGGGCGGGCGCCGCCAGGTCATCCTCGGCGGCCGCGCTCGTGTCCGTGGCCGCCAACTCCGTCGCGATCCGGACGATCTCGTCGTCGGCGGTCGTCATCGGTCGCAGGATACGACCAGAGGATGAGCCGGATCCGCGGCCCTCCGGGCGGCCCGGCCCTCCGGGCGGCCCGGCCCGATAATCCCGTCGTGGATACGCCCGCCCCCCGCCATGTCTGGGTCGACGGCCGCCTGCTGTCCGCCGACGGCCCCCATCTCTCGGCCTTCGACCGCGGCTTCCAACTCGGCGACGGCGTCTTCGAGACGCTCCGCGCCCGGTCCGGCCGTCCGGCCGAGCTGGCCCAGCACGTGGCCCGCCTGCGCCGTTCGGCGGATGGGCTGGCGATCCCCTTGCCGGCCGAGGTGGAGCACGTCCTTCGCTCGGCGATCGCCGAACTTCTCGCCGCCGAGGGCCTCGACGGTCCGACCGGCGACGCGGCGATCCGCATCACCGTCAGCCGGGGCGCGATCATGGCCCGCGGTCTGCTGCCCATCGGCGCCGAACAGCGCGCGACCGTCGTCGTCCAGGCCTGGTCCGTCCTGCCGGCACCCGCCTCCCATCTCGAGCGGGGCCTCCATCTCGTCGCCAGCGCCATCCGGCGCGACCCGGAGAACCCCCTCGCGGCGCTCAAGACGACGAGCCGCGCCGACTACGTCCACGCCCGCCTGGAGGCGAGGGATGCCGGTGCGGACGACGCGGTCTTCCTGACCATCGACGGCTTCCTGTCGGAGGCGACGACGGCCAACATCTTCCTGGTCCGGCGGGGCGAGCTGGCCACCCCGGCCGGCGCCTGCGCGATCCTGCCGGGCACGACCCGCGAGTGGCTGCTGCGCTGGGCGGAGCGCGTCGGGCTCGTGCCCCACGAGGGCTGGCTCACGACGCGGGACCTCATCGAGGCCGACGAGGCCTTCATCTCCTCGAGCGTGGCCGGCGTGCTGCCCGTGACCCGCTTCGCCGGCGCGCCGATCGGCGACGGCCGGCCCGGGTCCTGGACGCGGCGGGCGCGCGCCGACCGCGAGGCCTCCCTCGTCGCCGCCGAGGCCGCGTCGTGACGCGTGCCGAGCTCATCCTGGAGACCCGGCGGTTGGTCGGATCGGGCGAGCGGCTGCTCGCCGACCCGTCGCTGGCCGCATTGCGCACCTGGCTCGGCGAGTCCGACACGCTGCTGGCCGGTGCGTGGGGCGCGATGGACCGCTACCACCTCGCCTGGCTGGGCGTCGGCCGTCCCCGTGAGCGCATCCGTGGTCGCGCCATGGATGCGTCGGAGGAGGCCGACTACGTCCGCGAGGTCGCCGGCCAGAAGACGGCGGCGCTGCGCATGAGCCTCAAGGCCGCCGAGGAGGGCATGCCCTTTCGGGGCGAGACGGCGGAGGCCGGCCGATGATCGGGGCCGAAGGCAGGCCCACGAGCGAGGCCGACTGGGTGCCGGCCGTCGGCGGGCAGCACCGCGTCCCGCCGCCCGATGCGATCGCCCGGGACTACATCCTGCTGGTGCTGCGCCTGGATGCGTCGATCCCGGGGATCGTCGACGGCTACTTCGGACCGGCCGACC
>JBIOIE010000191.1:0-3092 GCA_044449605.1 Candidatus Limnocylindrales bacterium
CCCGCGCTAGACTCCAGCCATGTCCGGCAGCGCCCCCACCGACGGACCGCTCACGTCCGAGGAGCTCCAGCTCGCCACGCGGAACCGGGGCATGCCCCTGGAAGCGCTGCGCTACGACCTGACCCCGGTCGGGCTGCACTATCTGCTCGTCCACTTCGACATCCCCGCCCTCGATCCCGACGCCTGGCGGCTGGCGGTCGGCGGCCTCGTCGATCGGCCCCTGAGCCTGAGCCTGGCCGACCTGCGTGCCCGCCCCGCGACGACGCTGGCGGTGACGATGGAATGCGCCGGCAACGGTCGCGCCCGCCTCCAGCCGCGGCCGATCAGCCAGCCCTGGCTGGTCGAGGCGATCGGCACCGCCGAGTGGACCGGCGTGCCGCTCCGCGAGGTCCTGGCCCAGGCCGGTCTCCGGCCCGACGGCGTCGAGCTTGTCTTCAGCGGGGCGGACCACGGACTCCAGGGCGACGTCGAACAGGACTACGCCCGCAGCCTGTCCGTCGCCGACGCGTCGCGGCCCGAGGTCCTCCTCGCGTACGCGATGAACGGCCGGCCGCTCGAGCCGCAGCACGGCGCACCGCTGCGCCTGCTGGTGCCCGGCTGGTACGGCATGACCAGCGTCAAGTGGCTGACCCGGATCGAGGTCGTCGCGCTTCCCTTCGAGGGCTACCAGCAGGCGGTCGCCTACCGCTACCAGGACGGCGAGGACGACCCGGGCGAGGCAACGACCCGCATCCGCGTCCGGGCCCTGATGATCCCGCCCGGCTTCCCTGACTTCCTCAGCCGCCGCCGGTTCGTGGAGGCCGGCTCCGTCGAGCTGCGGGGGCGCGCCTGGAGCGGCCAGGCGCCGGTCGTACGGGTCGAGGTCGGCATCGACGAGCAGTGGGCCGACGCGCGGCTGGAGGCCCCGATCGGCGAGTTCGCCTGGCGGGCCTGGCGCTTCGACTGGCCCGCCACGGCCGGCGAACACCGCCTCGCCGTCCGCGCCACGGACGCGGCCGGTGGGACGCAACCACTCGAACAACCCTGGAATTACCAGGGCATGGGCAACAATCTCGTCCAGATCGTCGAGGTCACGGTGCGATGATCAGACCGGAGCCGATGTGCTTCCTCATCGCCGACATCTCCGGTTATACGAGCTATCTGGCCGGGGTCGAGCTGGACCACGCCCAGGACATCCTGGCCGACCTCGTGGGCACGGTCGTCACCGCGCTGCGCCCCAACTTCCGACTGGCCAAGCTCGAGGGTGACGCCGCCTTCACCGTCGCCCCGGCCGAGAAGATCGACGGCTCGCTGCTGCTGGACACGATCGAACGCTGCTATTTCGGCTTCCGCCGCCGCCGGCGTGACGTCCGCCAGGCCACCTCCTGCGAGTGCAACGCCTGCCTGCGCATCCCCGACCTCAACCTGAAGTTCGTCGTCCATCACGGCCTGGCTGCGCGCCAGAAGATGGCGGGCATGGACGAACTCGTCGGGGCCGACGTCATCGTCGTCCACCGGCTGCTCAAGAACAGCGTCATCGAGCGCCTCCACGTGCCGGCCTACGCGCTCTTCAGCCAGGCCTGCGTGGACGCGATGGGCATCGACCCCGTGGCGCTCGGGATGCAGCCCCACGCCGAGACCTATGAGTACGTCGGCGAGGTTCCCGGCTGGGTCCACGACCTCGAACGGCGCTGGCAGGAAGAGGAGTCGCGCCAGCGGGTCATCGTGACGGCGGCCGAGGCCATCCACGCCCGCCAGCTGCGCACGACCGCGCCACCCCAGATGGTCTGGGAGTTCCTGACCACGCCCGGGCGGCGCAAGGGCTGGCAGCACGGCGTGACCGACGTGTTCGTCGAGGCCGCGGGCAATCGCCGCGGGGTCGGGGCCACGAACCACTGTATGCACGGCAAGGACGCCATCATCGAGGAGGTCCTCGACTGGCGCCCCTACGACTACTTCACGGAGCGTTCGACGATGGGCACTCCGGCCGGCCCGGTGAGGTTCCTGTCGACTTTCGAGCTCGAGCCGACCACGGACGGCACGATCATCCACACCCGGCACGGCCCGCCCAAGGTCGCCAGGGAGCGCAAGATCCTCGAGTCGATGATGCCGATGTTCGTGCCCATCTTCGAGGCCAGCGAGCGGAACCTGAAAGAGCAACTTGAGGCGGCGGTGGCCGACCGGACCGCCGCACGTGGCGTGGAGCCCGCTCTGCCTGTGCCCAAGCCGGACGGCCTCTTCTCGGAGATCCAGCCGATCCTGATGCTCGACTAGTCCAAAGAGCGAGATCGCGCGCCTGGTGCGCATCGACTCGATCACCGCGTGTGGCGCGGAGCATTGAATCGGGCTACTCAAGGGGGCCAAGCTCGATGGTCAGCGGCGACGAGCGTGCTCACGTACGAGTCAGCCACGATGTCGAGGCCCCCTCGCCGTGTCAGGATTCCGCACCATGCGGCCGACCGTCCTCATCGTCGATGACCACGCCGACTTCCGCGCCGCCACGCGCGACCTGCTCGAGGCCGATGGGTTCCCCGTGGTCGGAGAAGCCACCGACGGGGCTGATGCCATCGCCAAGGTCGAGCGCCTGCGGCCCGATGTCGTCCTTCTCGACATCGCGCTGCCGGACATCGATGGCTTCGAGGTCGCCGCGCGCCTGGCGACCCGCGCCGAGCCGCCCCTGGTCGTCCTGATCTCCAGCCGCGAGGCCCGAGTCTACGGATCGCGGCTCGCCGCAGCACCCGCGCGGGGGTTCATCCCCAAGAGCCGCTTGTCCGGCGACGCGCTCGGCGCGCTTGTCGGTTGACAGGGCGTCTGGGTCGATCCGCACAGCTGCTCGTAGGCGCCGCCGCCGTCGCGCTGGCATGGGCCGCCGAGTCGACTCGGTATGGCCCGGCGGACCTGGGGCCCGCCGCGGCGGATGCGCTGACCGGCTTGCTGTTCGTGGGCTGCGGCCTGGTGGCGTGGAGGTCCAGGCCTGACAGCCGGGAGGGCCCGATCCTGGTCGCCGGGGGCTTCACATGGTTCGCCGGCAACTTCTCCGTGTCGGCGGCGCCCGGGCTGTCCTCGCTGGCGTCGATCACCGCGTTCGTGTACATCGGCTTCCTCGCCCACGC
>JBIOIE010000192.1:0-3085 GCA_044449605.1 Candidatus Limnocylindrales bacterium
AGATCGTGCTCGACGACCGCTACCACGCCGGGACGTACGGCATCCCCGATGCGACGACGCTCGAGGCGATGCGCCTGGCCGCCCGCCTCGAAGCGATGATCACGGACCCGGTCTACGAGGGCAAGTCGATGGCCGGGCTGATCGACCTGGTCAGCCGAGGCGAGATCGAGCGATCCTCGAACGTCCTCTACGCCCACCTGGGCGGCCAGCCGGCGATCAACGCGTACGCGTCGCTGTTCAGCTGATCCCGAGAACGTCGCACCCGCAGATGGGCGTCCGGGGCGTCCGGGCCCTCTACCTCTGCACCGGCGGCGCCATCGGCACCTTCTACCCGTTCATCTGGGTCATCCTCCTGGGCCACGGCTTCAGCGTCGAGGCCGTCGGCGCCGTGGCGGCGATCTCGGCCGTCGTGCTGACCCTGGCCGTACCGACCTGGGGCCATGTCGCCGACGTGCTGCTGGGCCGCCCACGGGCGCTGCAGATCGCCATCGGCGGGGCCGCCGTCGCGCTGCTCATCACCCTCGGCCCTGTTCCCGACCTCGTCCTGGCGACCTGCTTCGTCGGCTTCGCGTTCTTCGAGTCGGCTTTCGGGCCGCTCAGCGACGCGCTCGCGGTCAACGCCGTGCGCGACCCGCGCCGCGACTATGCCCGCGTCCGCCTGCTCTCGAGCCTCGCCTTCGCGCCGATCGTCGTCGCCGCCGGCTTCCTCTACGACCGGACCGGCTACGGCCCCGCGCCCGTCCTCTTCGCGATCCTGGCCCTGGCGGCCATCGTCAGCGCCGCCTTCGTGCCCGACGTCGAGCGGGCCGACCTCCACGCCATCGCCGCCGACGAGACCGGCGACGAGGCCCGAGTCGACGCCAACGACGGGGCCCGCGGCGGGGCCCGAGCCCGACGTGGCCGGCTGCCCACCTGGCGGCTCGGTTCGGTCGGGGTCGCCCTGTCGGTCGTCCCCCGGCTGCCCCTGGCGCTGCTGGCCATCTTCCTCATCCACGTCGGCATCCTGGCCGGCTGGACTTTCCTGGCCGTGCGCCTGCGCGAGCTGGGCGCAAGCCCGCATGACATCGCCCTCTCGTCGGGCGTGTCGGCCACCGCCGAGGTACCTGCGTTCCTCCTCCTCAGCATCGTCGGCCGCCGCCTTGGCGTGCGCACGGTCTTCACGCTGGCGGCCATCCTCTATTGCGGCTGCTTCGTGGCCTGGACCTTCCTCGCGGATCCCGGGCTGATCATCGCCACCCGCATCGGCACCGGCATCGCCTTCGCGGCCATCACCAGCTCGGCCGTGCTGACCATCGCCACCCTCCTGCCCGACCGCCTCCAGGCCACCGGCCAGGCGCTGTACCAGACGACGGCCTTCGGACTTGCGGCGATCCTGGCCAACGTGACGGGCGGGATCGTCTACGGCGTGGCCGGGCCGGGGATGCTGTTCGGGGGAGCGGCGGTGCTGGGGTTGCTGGCGGCGCTCGTGGGCTGGTTCGTGCTGCCCCGTCGCGCGGCCTGGGCGGTGCCGGCCGCTCCGATCGTCGGCCCTGGCCTCGAGCCCCGCTAGGACCGCCAAGCCTCGACCCCCTCGCGGCTACTTCGGCGGGCGTAGTGCGAACAGTGGGTGGCGGCGAGCCTCAGCGACATACTCCTCGAGCGTGTCGTCGATCCGGAAGTGGTAGCGATAGAGGATCGCCGCCGGCGGCCGCACGGCGCTTAGGGAACGATCGCGAACGGATTCTCGACCGTGACCGAGCCGTATCTCGTGCCGTCGGCAAGGTCCTCGCTGAGGATGCGTCGGCATCCGGCGACCTCGGCCGCTCGGATGATCAGGGCATCCCAGATGGAGATCTGCCACTCACGGCTACCGCCGATCGCCGAGGCGACTAGTGAGCTATCGATCCCGATGACCGGCAGGGCCGACAGCTGGCGGACCATGGCCTCAGCGTCGTCGGCCCGCACGGGCACAGCCAGCTTGCGGGTGACGACGGCGTAGAACTCGGTCAGAACCTGGGTCGAAACGACGAGATCGCGCCCGGGCGCAGGGGCTACCGCCGCGATGGCCTGCTCGCGCTTGGCTGGGTCGGCGCCATCGACCGCGTAGACCCAGACGTTCGTGTCAACGAAGAAGGGTTCGGTCATGGAGCTCGTCGCGCGTCCAGGTTCGGCCGATCGTACCGCTGCTCGCCACGCTCATCCGGGCGAGTCGGGCGAAGCCTGCGAGGGCTTCGTCGCTCTCGCCGACACCGGCGTAGCGCTCCAGGTACGCTCGCAGCAGGGCATTGACCGAGGTCCCGTCCTCGAGCGCGCGCATGCGCG
Source organism: Candidatus Limnocylindrales bacterium (assembly GCA_044449605.1). Classification (GTDB taxonomy): domain Bacteria; phylum Chloroflexota; class Limnocylindria; order Limnocylindrales; family CSP1-4; genus CSP1-4. The sequence continues at coordinate 2,302 of JBIOIE010000192.1, forward strand.
CCTGCATCAGAAGGCGGTCGTCGACGGTGATGGTCAGGTTGGCCATGTCCAAGTTCTCCCGTGCTACACGGGTTCAGTGTAGCACGGCATTCAGCCCCGATGCGGATGGCGGACGAGCGGGGTACCTCAGATGCCCAGCTCGTCGATCGAGGCCAGCAGCTCGTCAGGCCCGCGGTAGACGCGGAATGCGCCTGCGGCCAGCAGTTCGTCTTCACCGTAGCCGCCGCTGAGCAGGCCGACGCTCAGCATCCCGGCTCGCCGGGCAGCGAGCAGGTCCCAGACCGCATCCCCGACGACGTAGCAGTCGCGGATCTCGACGCCCATCCGCTCCTGGCAGGCCAGGAACAGGTCCGGCTCCGGCTTGGCCCGCAGGACGTCGCCGCGGTCGACGACGACCATGTCCGGCGGAACGCCGAGCGCCTCGAGCGAAGCGTCGATCTCCGGGTGCCGCCCGGACGTGGCGATCCCGTGGGGGACGCCATGTTCACGGAGGAACGCCAGCAGTTCGCGCGCGCCGGGCAGCGGCCGGCGGTCCGGGAGCAGCTCCCGGAACAGCGCTCCATGGCGCTGCTGGAGCGCATCGGCCTCGCCGTCGCTGAGGGCTCGGCCAGCCTCGCGGGCCACGGCGCGAGTGAACAGGCCGCCGCTCATCCCGATCCGGCGGTGGATCCGCCAGCCCTCGATGGGCAGGCCCGCCTCGGCCAGCGCCAGTTGCCACACGAAGACGTGAGCGTAGACGGTGTCGATCAGGGTCCCGTCGAGGTCGAAGATCAGCGCTTTCATG
>JBIOIE010000193.1:0-3041 GCA_044449605.1 Candidatus Limnocylindrales bacterium
ACACGGCTTCGCCCTCGACATCGAGCGCGTGGCAGGCGCCCTGGCCGACGTGGCCGTGGCCTGGCTGTGCGATCCCAACAACCCCACGGGGGCGCTCGAACCGGCAGGCACGGTCGAGGCCGTCCTGGAGGCCGCGGCTCGGACGAGTGGCCCCCCGCCCTTCGTGGTCGTCGACGAGGCCTACTTCGAGTTCAGCAGCCGGACGGTCGTGGAGCTGCGCGACCGGTGGCCCAACCTCATCGTCGTGCGCACGCTCTCCAAGGCCTTCGCCCTGCCCGGGGCGCGCATCGGCTGGGCGCTTGCTGCGCGAGAGACCATCGCCCGCCTCGAGACCGTCAGGCCACCGGGCAGCATCTCGACGATCACGGCGCACCTCGGCGCCGCAGCCCTTGCTCGTCCTGCCTGGGCGCGCGCGAACGTGGAACGCCTTGTCGCCGAGCGGGAGCGTCTCGGGGCCGGTCTTGCGGCGGTCGGCTGGACGCCCTACCCCTCCGTGACGAACTTCCTGCTCGTTCGCATCGGTGACCACGCGGCGGCCGAGGCGGCCGCGGAGCGGCTTCTCCACGCCGGGCTCGTGCCCCGCACCTTCGGACCCGCCAACCCCCTCCGCGGGCATCTCCGGCTCTCCGTGCGCAGCCCTGCCGAGGACGATCGCCTGCTCGAGGTCGCGGCCGGCTGACCGGCCGGGCCGACGGCGCGAATCAGCCCGCCACGCGCCCGATGCGCACGTGTCGCTTCCCAAAACGCACCACCAGCCAGCGATCCGCGATCGCTGGCACTTCGGCATCGATGGTCGAGATGCGCGCTCCATTGATGGTCAGACCGCCTTGGCTGAGTGCTCGACGCAACTCAGAGTTGGATCGGAAGAGGCCTGATGCGAGGGCGACGGCCATCGCCCCGCCACGGACGACCTCAGCGCCCACCTCGAAACCGCCGAGGACCTCGAAGAGCTCCTCGAGCACTTCCGGATCATCCAGCGACGCATCACCGAACGCCGCGTCCGAGACGCGCACCTGGCGTTCCGCCACGTCGCGGCCATGGACGCGGGCCGTCAGATCGAGGGCGAAGGCCCGCTGGCCGGCGCGGCGCTCAGGATGGGCGGCCGTATCGGCCTCGAGGGCCTCGATCGCATCCTTCTCCATCAGCGTCAGCCAGCGCAGGAGCTTGCCGACCAGCTCATCGGGCTGGTTGACCAGGTACTGGTAGAAGTCGTAGGGCGGGGTGAGGGTGGCATCGAGGTAGACGGCGCCGGTCTCGGTCTTGCCCATCTTCTGTCCACTCGGCGTCGTCAGGAGCGGGCTGCACAGCCCGAACGCCAGGGCCTCGGTCGAGCCGTCAGCGGCGTCCCCGGCCGCGCCGCCCTCGACGCGTCGGATGAGCTCGAGGCCGGCGGTGATGTTGCCCCACTGGTCGGCGCCGCCCATCTGCATCTCGACGCCGTGCTCCCGGTAGAGATGCAGGAAGTCCGTGGCCTGGAGGGTCATGTAGCTGAACTCGGTGAACGAGAGGCCGCCGGCGAGACGCTCCTGGACCGACTCTTTGCCCAGCATGTAGCCGACGCTGAAGTGCTTGCCGATCTCGCGCAGGAAGTCGAGCAGGCCCCAGGCCCCCAGCCAGGCGCGGTTGTCGAGCATGATCCCGCCGCTCGGGCCCGCGCCGAACTCGATGAAACGCTCGAGCTGGCTCCGGAAGCGGACCTTGTGGTCCTCGAGGGTGGCGTCGTCCAGGAGGTTGCGTTCAGCGCTCTTGCCCGATGGGTCGCCGATCATGCCCGTACCACCGCCGAGCAGGGCGACTGGGCGTCCTCCTGCCCGCTGGAGGTGGGTCAGCAGGAAGACCTGGACGAGGTGCCCGACGTGGAGCGACGGCCCGGAGGGGTCGAAGCCGACGTACGCGTTGAGCGGCCCGCGGCGCAGCCGCGCCTCGAGCCCGGCGGTGCGATCCTGGATCAGGCCGCGCCAGCCAAGTTCGACGAGGAGCTGGGGCGGTCCCGGTGCGACGGCCATCGGAATGCCGGCAGACCTCGTTGCTGGGGGTTGGATCGAGGGACGATCGCCACCGGGCGCCGCCCTCGGCGGGGGGCGCGGCGCGCTCCTGGCCGCCCGGGCGGGGTGGCCGGTCGAGTATGGTAGAGTCGCCGGCGGTATGCAACCAAGCATCGCGCGCCGGCGCGCACGCCGCCGCAAGGGCGGTCGCCGCGGCGGCCCGGGTGCGGCCAGCACGGTCGCGATCCTCCTCCCCCTGTTTCTCTTCGGGACCCTCTTCGCGCTCGCCGGCCTGGTCTTCGTGGGCGCCGTCTCCGCCTACTCCTTCTACAGCAAGGACCTGCCCGACCCGACCGCCCTCGAGCAGATCGTGCTCAACCAGGAGTCGGTCATCTACGATCGGACCGGGACCGTCGAGCTGGCCCGCTTCGGCGACCAGCGTCGCGAGATCGTCGACTTCGCCCAGCTGTCGCCGGCGCTCCTCGACGCGACCACCGCCGTCGAGGACCACACCTTCTGGACCAACTCGGGCTTCGACCCCTTCAGCATCATCTCGGCCGCCCTCGACACGCTCAGCAACAATCCCCGCGGCGCGTCGACGATCACCCAACAACTCGTGCGCCAGCGGCTGCTCGACCCGGCCCTCGTCCAGGATCCCAACCGCCAGGTCGAGCGCAAGATCAAGGAGATCATCCAGTCGATCCGGGTCACCCAGGCCTACCCCGGCCTGGAGGGCAAGCAGCGCATCATCACCGCCTACCTCAACCAGAACTTCTACGGCGACAACGACTACGGGGTGAAGGCCGCCGCCCGCGACTACTTCGGGGTCTCCGACCTGAGCCAGCTGACCCTGGCCCAGGCCGCCATCCTGGCCTCCATCCCCAAGTCCCCGACCGACTACGACCTGGTCCACAACGCCGTCGAGCAGGCCGACGGCAGCCTCGTCGTGCCGCTCGACAGCGCGATCGCCCAACGCCGCAACGACGTCCTCGACCTCATGGCCCGGGACGGGAACACCCCCGTAAGCGCCGCCAAGGGCATCACCTACAGCGCCGC
>JBIOIE010000194.1:0-3028 GCA_044449605.1 Candidatus Limnocylindrales bacterium
CCCCCGAGGCGCCCCCCGAGGCTCCGGCTCCGATGGAAGGGCCGCCGCCACCCTGATCGACCGGATCCTCAGCGACCGACCCCCGACGGCATGATCGGCGCCGCCTCCTCGCGGGCGCCGCGCTCCCTGCGGTTGATCCGCCGGCTCATCGCCTTCGCCGGACGCCGCATCCTGCGCCTCAAGCTCGAACTCGTGGGGGCCGAGAACCTGCCACGCGCCGCGGACGGCCGCCCGGCCGGCGGCTGGATCGCGGCCGGCCTGCCCCACGTGACCTGGATCGAGCCCTTCGTGATGCTTGTCCTCCTGCCGCCAGAGCCGCGTCTGATCTGGTTCGGCGACGGTCGGGTCATCGAGCGCTCGCGCTGGCGGCGGTTCGTGTCCGGGCGCCTCGGCGGCATCGAGCCGATCTGGCCCGGTGGCGGCGCCAAGGCGTTCGCGGCGCATGTCGCCGCCGTGGAGGGGGTCATCGATGCGGGCGCGATCTTCGCGATGTTCCCCGAGGCCGGCCCGGCCGTCCCGCCCGGCTTCGCCCGTCCGGTGCAGCCAGGCATCGGCTACTTCGCCTTGCGCAGCCGGGCGTCGATCGTGCCCATCGTCTTCGGCGGCACGCACGAGCTGTTCCTCGGCCGGCAGATCCAGATGCGGGTCCTGCCCGCCGCGTCGTGGCACCGGTTGGCCGGCGTCGCCCCGGATACCGCGCCGCCGGACCCGGGCTCACCCGCCGAGCGCGACCTCGCCACCGCCATCGCCGCCGGACTCGCGGCGCTCACGGCCGCCGAGGTGGCACGTGCACACGCCTCGACCGAACCCGCGCCGGGGACCCGCAAGCGCGCGCTCTGGCTGACCCACGCCTTCCGCTGAGGCCGCGGCGGCGCCCTCCAGCCCGGACCTATACTCGGGGCGATGGAGTACGCCGCGTCGATCCTCGACCTGATCGGCGACACGCCTCTCGTCCGCCTGACGCGGGTCACCCGCGACCTCGGCCCCGTCGAGCGCCAGCCGCTGCTCCTGGCCAAGCTGGAGATGCTCAATCCCGGCGGCTCGGTGAAGGACCGCATCGGGCTGCCGATGATCGAGGCGGCTGAGCGGGCCGGCCTGCTCAGGCCGGGCGGCACGATCATCGAGCCGACTTCGGGCAACACCGGCCACGGCCTGGCCATCGCCGCCGCCCTCAAAGGCTACCGCTGCATCTTCGTGATGGCCGACAAGCAGTCGCCCGAGAAGCAGGCGCTCCTGCGCGCCTACGGCGCCGAGGTCGTGCTCTGCCCGACGAACGTCGCGCCCGCATCGCCCGAGAGCTACTACTCGGTGGCCGCCCGGCTGGCCCGCGACATCCCCGGCGCCTACAAGCCCGACCAGTACTGGAACCTCGAGAACACGAAGGCCCACGAGCGCACGACCGGTCCCGAGATCTGGCGCCAGACGGATGGTCGCCTGACCCATTTCGTGGCCAGCGTCGGGACGGGCGGCACGATCAGCGGCACCGTCCACTACCTGCGCGCCCAGAACCCGGACCTGCGCGTCGTCGGTGCGGATCCCGAGGGCAGCGTCCTCTCGGGGGACACCGCTCGGCCCTACCTGACCGAGGGCGTCGGCGAGGACTTCGTGCCCGGTACGTTCGACCCGGCCACGGTCGATCGCTGGGTGCGCGTCTCCGACCGGGACGCCTTCGCCATGGCCCGCCGGATCACCCGCGAGGAGGGCATCCTGGCCGGCGAGTCGTGCGGCACGGCGGTCATCGCCGCCCTCGACGAGGCGCGCCGCCTGATGCGCGAGGAGCCGGCCACGGCAGCCGCGGCGGTGATCGTCGTGCTCCTCCCCGACGGCGGCCGCAACTACCTCTCGAAGCTCTACAACGACGAGTGGCTACGGGTCAACGGCCTGCTGGCCACGACCGGCGCCGTGATCCGGGTGGCGGAGCTGCTGGTCGACCGGCACGGCAACGGCCACCTGCCCGACCTCGTCGTGGCCCGCACCACCCAGCGCGTCGGGGAGGCCATCGGCCTGCTCCAGGAGTACGGCATCAGCCAGATGCCCGTCTCCGAGGCCGCCACCGGCGACGACCTGGCCGGCATCGTCGGCTCGGTCTCCGAGAAGGGCCTGCTCGACCGGGCGTTCCGCGACCCGACCGTCGTCGAGCGGACGGTGGGCGAGGTCATGGACCGGGCCCTGCCCGTCGTGGACGTGAGCGCGACGCTCGACGAGGCCTTCGCGCTGCTCACCGGTGGCGGGGCGCCGGCATTGGTCGCGGCCCGCGGCGACCGTCCGGCCGGCGTCGTCACCAAGCTCGACCTGCTCGAGTTCCTGGCCCACCCGCGGGCCTGAGGCCCACCCGGTCGGGTAGGGCCGATCGGCTCCTGTCAGCTAGGCAGCCCGGCGTACAATCCCGCGGACTGCGGAAGCCGACTCCCGAGCGGGCGAGTCCCTCGGGCACGCGCGGCCGGTCCGCCCTCGGGACGTCCCGGAGGGCTCGGACCCGAGCGGGTCCCGACCGAGCAAGGAGAGACCGGTGACCACGACCCAGTCGACCGTCGACCAGGCCCGCATCGGGGCCGCAGGTGGGCCCCACGTCCACCACAACCTCTCGGTGCCGATCCTCTACGAGGCCGCCATCCGGCGCGACGAGGGCGTCATCGCCGCCGGCGGCCCGCTGGTGGTCATGACCGGCAAGCACACCGGCCGCTCCCCCAAGGACAAGTTCGTCGTCGACGAGCCGGCCAGCCACGACAAGGTCTGGTGGGGCGAGATCAACCAGCCCATCGACGAGGCCCACTACGAACGCCTGCGCGAGAAGGTCATCGGCCACCTCGCCGCTCACGAGTCCTTCGTCAAGGACGCCTATGTGGGCGCCGATCCGTTCCACCGCCGCTCGGTCCGCGTGACGACGGAGACGGCCTGGGCCAGCCTCTTCGCCCACAACCTCTTCATCCGGCCCTCGGCCGACGAGCTGGCGGCCTTCGAGCCCGACTTCACGATCTACGACGCCCCGAGCCTGCAGGCCGACCCGGCCACCGACGGGACCCGTTCG
>JBIOIE010000195.1:0-3024 GCA_044449605.1 Candidatus Limnocylindrales bacterium
CAGCTCGCCGACGAGGGCCGCGGCGACCAGCAGGGTGACGAGGGGCGTGAGCAGGAACTGGTACGAGGCGGTCGAGGCGCTCCAGACGCTGAGGATGCGCAGCACCAGCGTGAAGACGACGACCGAGCCCGGGAGGACGAGGTAGGCCAGGGCGAGCCAGGTGTCCGTCTTGATCGGCACAGCCCAGGGCTCGCCGAGGACGGCGGATAGCAGCAAGAGGAGCACCGCCCCCACGGTCATCCCGATCGCGTTCATGAGCGAGGGCTCGGTGTGCGGCAGCCAGCGGATGAAGATGCCGGTCTCGGCCATGGCCACGGCGCCCAGGAACAAGGCAAGGAGCGAGACGGCCGGGGTCGACGCGCCCAGCTGGTCGCCGAAGATGAGGGCGATCCCGCCGGCCGCCACGAGGGCCCCGGCGAGGCCGCGCGGATCGAAGCGCTCCTGGCGCTGGGCGACGGCGAGGAGCATCGTGAGCAGGGGAACCAGGGCCAGGGTGACCTGGGCCGTGCCGGCGTGGGCCTGCTTGAGCCCGAAGTAGATGAGGGCGTAGGTCACGCCGAAGGCCAGAACGCCGTAGGCGACGGGTCCGAGAAGCGCCCGGCCTCGCGGCAGGGGCACCCGGCGGATGGCCACCAGCAACCAGAAGACGGCGGCCGCGCCGAGGAGGCGCAGCGTGGCGCCCCAGAAGGGCGGTAGCTCGGCGTTGCTGGCCCGGACGGCGACGGCGTTCACGCCGGCGATGACGACGAGGGCGAGGAAGGCGATGAGGGTCGCCCGGTCGTTCATCACGGCACCGGCTCGAGGCGCAGGGTCGTGCCCAGGAGGGGCGGGGCCAGCATCGCCGGCAGTGAGGGATCGGCCGCGTACTTGCGGGCCAGAGCGAACGAACACCAGGCAACTTGCTCGGCGTCGGCCGCGGGCACGACCCTGGCGGGCACGCGTTCGCCGCCGACGACAAGACCGATCTCCGGCATGGACATGGCCTCGCGATACCAGCGGCTGCCGGGTCCGAGATACGTCCGGACGAAGACCCGGCCCTCCTCGACGACGACCCAGATCGTCGTTCGGTGCACGGGCGCACCAGGTGCCGCCCGGGTCTCGATGTCGATCTCGAGCGCCTCGTCGAGACGGGCCAGGGTCGCCGGATCGAAGGTGGCCACCGCCTTCACCCCCGCCCCGCCGTCGCCCGTGGCCGCGCTCGGCTCCGGCCAGGGCTGCCCCCAACGCTCGTCGAAGACGACGTCGGCCAGCGCCTTGCGCCCACCGGCCCGATTCGGCCGGGTCAGGGCCGTCTCGTCGGCTGGGTAGCCGAAAGAGATGAGGTAGCGGCAGTCCCGTCCGGCCGGAAGCCCCAGGAGCTCGACGGCCAGCTGGGGTTCGTAGACCGTGGCCGGGACGCTGCCGATGCCCAGCTCCCAGGCCGCAAGGATCATGTCCTGGGCCGCCCGGCCGAGGTCCCAGCGGTCGAGCCGATCGGGGGCCACCAGCGCCACGGCCACCGTGGCTCCGGCCAGGTGTCCCGCATACGGCCCGACCTTGGCCAGCTCGGCCAGGCGGGCCCGGTCTCGGACGACGATGAAGGCCCATTCCTGGCTGTTCTTGGAGCTGCCGGTCCGGCGGGCGGCGTCGAGGATCCGCGCCAGGTGCGCCGGCTCCAGGGGCCGGTCGGCGAAACGGCGTACGACCCGCACCGAGTCGATCGCCCGCCAGGTCTCCATATCCGAAGCCTACGTCCGATGCGCCGAGTGCAACCGCATCGCCCCGGCCACGCCCTTCAGCTCCACCGGTCCGATCTCTGTGAACGTCAATTCGGGCACATCTGATGCGTCGACAACGGCCTGACTGACCACGACCTCACCTTGTCGGGCGTACTCGGCGATGCGAGACGCGATGTTGACGGTTTGGCCGTAGTAGTCGCCCTGCTGGAAGACCACCGGTCCGGCGTGCAGGCCGACGTGCGCCGGCGGCAGCCCCGCTTCGGCCACGCCGGCGACCATCTCCAGCGCCGCCACGACCCCCGGACCGGGGTCGCGGAAGTACAGCATCACCCCATCGCCCAGCCACTTGACGGGCCGGCCGCCGTGCTCGAGGGACGTGCGCTGGACGAGGCGACCGAGCTGCGCCGCCAGATCGGCGGCCGCGGCATCGCCGCGCTCCTCGGTCAAGCGGGTGTAGCCGGTGATGTCGAGGAAGCACATCGCCGGCGGTCGCTCGAGCCGGCTTGACAGCCCCGCCGCAGCCAGCGCGCGCTCGAGGCCGCCGATCATTCCGTTCGTCAAGGTGCGCCTGATCTGGGCATGGAAGATGGACGCCAGCGCCTGGTCGGTGAGGGGCCCCAAGCGCTCGACGAAGCCCACAAGCGCGGCCGAAAACTCAGCGCCGGTCTTGCCCGTCATGCGGCGCTGGAAGGACTCTTCGCGGGCCATGGCCACGACGACCTCGGCCACGCGCCGGAGGCTGTCGCCCATGGCGCCCATCGTGCGCCCGATGAACGCCTCATCGAAGCCAGTCTCGAACAGGAGCTCGAGGAGAGGCACGATGGCCAGCTCGTCCTCCAGCACGCGGTCAGCGGGCATGGGCACTGCGCCACCGATGGCTTCCCGGATGCCCGTCAGCAGCCCGACGGGGACTCCAGTCCTGTTGCTCAACTCCTGGAAGGTCTCTCCGGCCAGCGCGGCAAATCGGTCGTACGAAGGGCTGTCCAGGAAGGCCAGCGACCAATCCCCACTGCGGAGGCGCGCGGCCATGCCGTCGAGTGGGATCCCTGCCGCGACGAGGCTGCCGATGAGCACGATCCGGTTCACATCGCCGGAGGAGAAGCAGTCGTTGTCGTCGGGCACGAGGATGCCCCACTCGACCAGCGACGTCACCTCATCGACGGCGACGCCGGCGCGCTCAGCCGCCTCCTGCCTCGAATACCCGCCCACTGCGACACTGTAGCGCCGGAACCCTCGCGCTCGGTCGAGAGTCCTAGAGCAATTCCCCGTGCGCCGAGCCGGTCGGCTCGCCCTCGCGCGGCCGGGG
>JBIOIE010000196.1:0-3010 GCA_044449605.1 Candidatus Limnocylindrales bacterium
GAGTTGGAGATCCGCCTGCGAGTCGGAAGCGGGCGGCAGCACGCGCACGGGGTCGCCGGTCGCGACGGTGCCCTCGACCAGGACCCGGGCATAGACGCGGCTGTCGAGGGGGTGCTTGAGGATCGAGATGCGGCCCGACTTGCCGTCGCTGAAGCTGTCCCGGATCGTGGCGCAGGGACTGCACGGCCCGGCGATCTCGAGGAGCAGCTCCGACCCGATGGCGAGGCGGGTGCCCGGCGCGAGGGCGGCCAGCTCGATGCCTTCGGTCGTGAGGTTCTCGCCGACCACGCCCGGGCCGATCGGGTGGCCTTCCGCCGCCACGCGTCGGATGGCCTCGACGGCGAACAGGCACACCGCCCGATGGGGGCCGCCGTGCGTGCCGACAGCGTTGTGGGCGTCGCCCTCGAGGCCGAGCGGCCCCACCCATGCCCGCGTCACCGGGAGTTTGGGCACGCCGCCCGGCGAGACGCTGACCTGGAGGACGCGGCCCGTCCCGGCCGTGGCGGTGGTGGCGCTGGAGCCGTCACTCTGGAGCACGGACCGATGCTACATGCGGAAGACGCCGAAGTGGGTCTCCTCGATGGGCGCGTTGAGCGACGCGGAGATGGCCAGGGCGAGGACGTCGCGCGTCTGGGCGGGATCGATGACCCCGTCGTCCCAGAGTCGGGCGGTGGCATGGTAGGGATTGCCCTCGCGCTCGTACTTGGCCAGGATCGGCGCTTCGAAGGCCGCCCGCTCCTCCTCGGAGGCCCAGGCGCCCCCGGGCTGGGAGGCTTCGCCCACGGTGGAAAGCACCCGCGCCGCCTGGGCGCCGCCCATGACGCTGATGCGCGAGTTGGGCCAGCTCCACAGGCCGCGCGAGCCGTAGGCGCGGCCGGCCATGCCGTAGTTCCCGGCCCCGAACGAGCCACCGATGATGACCGTGAACTTGGGCACGGCTGCCGTGGCCACCGCGGTCACCAGCTTGGCGCCGTCCTTGGCGATGCCGCCCGCCTCGTACTCCCGCCCGACCATGAAGCCGGTGATGTTCTGCAGGAAGACGAGGGGGACCTTGCGCTGGCAGGCCAGCTCGATGAAGTGCGCCCCCTTGAGGGCCGACTGGCTGAAGAGCACGCCGTTGTTGGCGAGGATCCCCACAGGCCAGCCGTCGAGGTGGGCGAAGCCGCACACCAGGGTCTCGCCGTAGGCGGCCTTGAACTCGTGGAACTCGGAGCCGTCCACGAGCCGGGCGATGACCTCGCGGACCTCGTAGGCCACGCGCAGGTCGGCCGAGACGACGCCGTAGAGGCCGGTCGGATCGTCCGGGTCGGGGGCGCCCGAGGCCTCGTCGGTCGGGCGTTCGATGGCCGGCTTGCGGGGCGTCGCCCGCGCCCAGGGCGGGTCGGGCTTGCGCCAGGAGAGCGAGGCCACGATCTCGCGGGCGATGGCCAGGGCGTGCTCGTCGTCCAGCGCCTCGTGGTCGGCCACGCCGCTGATGCGGGTATGGAGGCTGGCGCCGCCCAGTTCCTCGGCCGTGACCTCCTCCCCGGTCGCGGCCTTCACGAGCGGCGGACCGCCCAGGAAGATGGTGCCCGTCCCGCGCACGATGACCGTCTCGTCGCTCATCGCCGGCACGTAGGCGCCACCGGCCGTGCAGCTGCCCATGACGAGGGCGATCTGGGGGATCCCGGCGGCGCTCATGCGGGCCTGGTTGTAGAAGATCCGCCCGAAGTGGTCGCGGTCCGGGAAGACCTCGTCCTGGAGGGGCAGGAAGGCGCCGCCGGAGTCGACGAGGTAGAGGCAGGGGAGGCGGTTCTCGAGCGCGATCTCCTGGGCCCGGAGGTGCTTCTTGACGGTCAGCGGGTAGTAGGTGCCGCCCTTGACGGTGGCGTCGTTGGCGACGATGACGCACTCGGTGCCCTCGATGCGGCCGAGGCCGGTGACGATGCCGGCGCCGGGCGCGTCGCCGTCGTAGAGCCCGTCGGCGGCCAGGGCGCTCAGCTCGAGGAAGGGGCTGCCGGGGTCGAGCAGGCGCTCGATGCGCTCGCGGACGGGCAGCTTGCCGCGTTCCCGATGGCGGGCGATGCTGCGCTCGTCGCCGGCGGCGCCGCGAGTCGTCAGGGCGGCGGTCTTCGCGCGCAATCCCTGGACAAGGGCCCGCATCTGCGCGTCGTTGGCGCGCCACTCGTCACTGTCCGGGCGGGCGTGGGTCCTCAGGGTCGCCATCGCCGGCGATGATAGGCCGCGCGGGGGAGAGCCTGGCCGTGCGAGTCGCCACGAGGGCGATGACCAGGGCCAGGCCGACGAGGACCAGCGCGAGCAGGCCGCCGGTCGTGGTCGGGTCGTCGCCGCAGGCCTGGTAGTTCGGTCCGCTCACGCACTGCCACTCGCGGAGCGTGACGACCGCGTAGAAGGCAGCGACGACGATGAGCGCCTCCGCAGCCGCGATCAGGCCGCCCAACCTCCGCCATGACGCGCGGCCGGCGGCGGCGACAAGCAGCACGGCCGGGATCAGGAAGGGCACCGTGACCAGGCTGAACGCGGTCACCGACGCGAGGCCGCACAGCAGCGCGGCTGCCGCGAGCGTCGCGCCATCGCCGCGACGATGGCCGATCGCGCCAAGGGCGGTCGGCGCGAGGTAGACGGCCGCAAACGCCAGAGCGGCGAGCGGCGGATCCCCTGGCGGCCCCGCGTCCCCGAGGCGGAGCGCGACGATGAACAGCCCCATCGTCGCCGCCGTGGCGATCCCGGCGCGGGCGAAGGTCGTGGAGGTCATCTCGGTCAGAATAACATGATAGTCGCACATAGCACGTTATGGGGAAGCCCGCCGGCGCTATGATGACGTAGTCATCATCAAGCCTGAGGATCGAGAAGGAGAGCACGCGATGTCCCTGGCCGGACGGATGGTCCGCCACGCCCGTCGTCGAGCCGGCTTGACGCAGCGCCAGCTGAGCGCCCTCGTGGGCATCCCGCAGGAGACCATCGCCCGTATCGAGCGCGGTCGGACGGACCCCCGGGTCGGGACGCTGGA
>JBIOIE010000197.1:0-3007 GCA_044449605.1 Candidatus Limnocylindrales bacterium
CATCGGGCGCGACATCTGGTCCTGGCGGGGCCTCGGCGACGCGGAACTCGCCCACGAGCTGGAGCACGTCCGCCAGTGGCAGCGCTTCGGGGTCCTGTTCGCGCTGCGCTACGCCCGCGCCTCGTGGCAGGCGCGGCGGGCGGGCGGCCACTGGTACCGCGACAACGCCTTCGAGGTGGCCGCCCGCGAAGCAGCGCGTGGGGCGACACGGGCGAGCGGATAATCAGGCGCCATGCGTCCCCTGCCGACCGGCACGATCACCTTCCTGTTCAGCGACGTCGAGGGCTCGACGAAGCTCGTCCAGGCCCTCGGGCCGCAGCGCTGGACGGTCGTCCTCGACACCCACCAGCGGCTGCTCCGCGACGCATTCAGAGGGAACGGCGGGATCGAGATCAAGACCGAGGGCGACTCGTTCTTCGTCGTCTTCGCAGGCGCCGCCTCGGCCGTCGCCGCGGCCGCAGCCGCTCAGCGGGCGCTCCACGACGCGACGTGGCCGCCGGAGGTCGGCGAGTTGCGTGTTCGCATCGGCCTGCACACGGGCGAGGGCATCCTTGGGGCCGACGACTACGTCGGCCTCGACGTCCATCGCGCGGCCCGCATCGCGGCCGCGGCCCACGGCGGCCAGGTCGTGGTCTCGAGCGCCCTGCGCGGGCTCGTCGAGGACGCCCTGCCGGAGGGCGTCCGCCTTCGCGAGTTGGGCACCTTCCGACTCAAGGACCTCGGTCGGCCCGAGACGATCAGCCAGCTCGACATCGACGGCCTGCCCTCCGACTTCCCACCGCTGCGCACGCTGGACACGCCGACCAACCTGCCGGCCCCGATGACCAGCTTCATCGGCCGGGCCCGGGAGATCGCTGAGCTGGTGGCCCTGCTGCGCGATGGGACCACCCGTCTGGTGACCCTGACCGGCCCCGGCGGGAGCGGCAAGACACGCCTTTCGCTGGCCGTCGCGTTGACGCTGCTGGGCGACTTCCCCGACGGCGTCTTCTTCGTCGGATTGGCCGCGATCGAGGATCCAGAGCTCCTGGCCCCCACGATCGCCGTCGCCCTCGGACTCAAGGAGACGCCTGGCCAGCCGATGGACAGGACGCTACGCGACCATCTGGCTGGGAGGCGGGCCCTGCTCGTCCTCGACAACCTCGAGCAACTCGCCGCCGCCTGGCCGCGCGTCGCGGAGCTCTTGAGCGGCGCGCCCCGGTTGGCGGTACTGGCCAGCAGTCGCGAGGTCCTGCACCTGGCGGGCGAGCGCGAATACCCCGTGATGCCCCTGCCCTACCCGGGCGCGATCGCCGTCGGGATCGGCATCGACGCCCTCTCGGTCTATGACGCCGTCGCGCTCTTCATCGCCCGGGCCCAGGCCGTGCGCCCTGATTTCGCGGCCAGCAACGAGAACGCGCCGGCGATCGCCCAGATCTGCAGCCGGCTCGATGGACTGCCCCTCGCGATCGAGCTGGCCGCGGCGCGCGTGAAACTCTTCGAGCCCGAGGCGATCCTGGCTCGCCTCTCGAAGAGCCTCGGCTTCCTGACCGGTGGCTCCCGCGACGTGCCTGCGCGCCAGCAGACCCTGCGCGGAGCGATCGCCTGGAGTCACGACCTGCTGGCCGTCCCCGAGCGGACGCTCTTCCGGCGTCTGGCCGTCTTCGTCGGCGGCTGGTCATTCGCCGCGGCAGAAGCGGTCTGCGACCCCGACGGCTCGCTCGGCATCGAGCTGCTCGAGGGGCTTGCCTCACTGGTCGACAAGAGCCTCGTGACCCGCGCTGCGGGCGCCGCGGGCGAAGCTCGCTTCCGGTTCCTGGTCACGATCCGCGAGTTCGCCCTGGAGCGCCTCGAGGAGAGCCCCGACGCGGAGGCCGTCCGGGAGGTCCACGCCCGCCACTTCCTCGGCCTCGCCGAGGCGGCCGGGCCCTACCTCCTGAGCGGCGTGACGGACCGCGGAGTCGAAGCGCTCGTCCATGACGAGGACAACCTTCGGGAGGCCATCCGCTGGTCGCTCGCCAGCGGCCGGGCCGAGGTCGGGCTGCGCATCATCGGCGCGGCCTGGCGCTTCTGGCAGGAGCGCTCGTCGCTCGCCGAGGGCCTCACCTGGGCCGTGCAGCTGCTTGCCCATCCGGCCGCCCAGGCGCCGACGGCCGCGCGGGCCATGGGCCTCGACGGCGCGGGCGGACTGGCCTACTGGCTGGGCGATTTCGAGACGGCCGCTGCCTACTACGACGAGTGCCTGGCCATCGCGGAGAGCCTCGCCGCCGCCGGCCTCCAGGCGTCAGCGCACTACGGCCTGGGCTTCATCGCCATGACCCGCGGCGACAGCCGGGCCGTGCGTCACCACGAGGAGGCCAGCATCGAGCTGTACGGCCGTCTGGGCGACAGCGACGGCCAGGCCCGGGCGGGCATGCCCTTGGTGATCGGCCTCCTCCTCGAGCACGAGTACGGCGCGGCGCGCACGGAGGCGCAGGAGAGCGTCCGCCGATTCCGGGAGGGCGGAGCGCTGGTGGCGCTGACCGACGCCCTGACGATGCTCTCGGCGATCGAGGTCCAGTTGGACGATCCGGCGGCTGCCCGCCGCCTCGCCGCGGAGGCTCTCCACCTGCGCGAGAGCCGGGGTGGCCGGGGCAGGTTGCTGGGCAGCCTGCAGATGACCGCCATCATCGCCCTGGCCGGCGGCCAGCCGGACAGGGCCGCGGTCCTGGCCGGCGCGGTCGATGCCCTCCGGGCCGAGGCGCAGGTGATGCTCCCGCCGGTCAGGATCCTGCGATTCGAGGATCCCGCCGTGGCCGCCCGGTCGGGTCTCGGGGATGCCCCGTTCGAGGCGGCCTGGGCTCGAGGCCGCGAGCTGACGCTGGCCGAGGCGGTCGCCTATGCGAGCGAGGTGCTGGCCACGAGCTGACGGATCCGTGTCCTGTCAGGCGAAGTCGCGCTGGACCGAGTAGACGTCCTTGAGGGCCTCGAGGCGGGTGAAGATCCGGGCGAGCTGCGAGACCGAAGCGACCTGGACGGTGGCCATCACCGA
>JBIOIE010000198.1:0-3004 GCA_044449605.1 Candidatus Limnocylindrales bacterium
GCGCTGATGCCAGCGCTGTTCGGATCCGACTACGACCGGGCCCAGCTGATGCGCCGCATCGGCCGGCTCGAACAGGTCGCCGGCGTCAGGCTGGTGACGGCAGGGGACGGCATCGAGCGCGGCGTCCGGATGCTCGAGTTCCGGACCGGTAGCGGCTTCAGCTTCGACGTCGTCGTCGACCGGGCCTTCGACATCGGCCGCTGCGAGATCAACGGCACGCCGCTGGCCTGGATCTCGCCGACCGGCTTCACGGGCCCCTGGTTCTCCGAGCCCGAGGGCATGGGCTGGTTCCGCAGCTTCCCCGGCGGCCTCGTCTCGACGGCCGGCCTCGATCACACCCTCATCGGCGGCGAGGACACCGCCGAGCAGTTCAACCAGCCCCACCTCAAGCCCACCGAGACGTACGGGATGATGGGCCGCGTGTGGACGCTGCCGGCCCGGCTGACCGGCTACGGGGAGCGCTGGGACGGCGACGCTTGCGTCCTGTGGGCCGAGGGCGTCGTGCAGCAGGCCGCCGTCTTCGGCGAGAACCTGACCCTCCGCCGGCGGGTCGAGGCCAGGGTCGGGGGGTCTTCGTTCCGGATCCACGACGAGGTCGAGAACACCGGCCACACGCGCACGACCCACATGCTCCTGTACCACTGCAACGTCGGCTTCCCCATCGTCGAAGAGGGCTCGCAGCTCCTCGTGCCGGGCCCGGGCACGCCGACGGACGACCGGCCCGCCGGGGACTACCGCCGCCTTGAGGCACCCATCAAGGACTACCAGGAGCGCTGCTTCGAGCACGACGTGATCACCGAACCGGATGGGACCGCCCCCGTCGGGATCGTCAACCGGCGCATCGGCCTGGGCGTCTACCAGCTCTTCGACAAGCGCCAGCTGCCCCACCAGACGACGTGGCGGATGCCCGGCGAGGACCTCTACGTCGTGGCCATCGAGGCGAGCACGAACCGCGACGCCGGCCGCTTCGACGCCCGCGCCCGGGGCGAGCTGATCGAGATGCAGCCGGGCGACGTGCGCCTCTACGACCTCGAGATGGGCGCGCTCGTCGGGGCGGCGGAGATCGATGCCTTCGCGGCCCGGGTCGGCAAGCTCGACCCGTCCGCCCTCCTATGACCGTCAAGTCGTCCAACCGATAGCCACTCGCGTCCCGCAGCCGAAGGGAGTCGACATCGTGGAGAAGCGGTTCGTTGGCAAGGTCGCCCTGGTCACCGGTGCGACCAACGGGATCGGGCAGGCCACGGCGGTGCGTCTCGCCGCCGAAGGGGCCCTCGTCGGCGTGAACCAGCGCCCGACGGGTGACCCGTCGGTGACGCTCAGGAAGATCAAGGAGGCCGGCGGCGAGGGCTTCCCGGTGGTCGCCGACATGCGCAACCCGGCCCAGATCGTGGAGATGGTCGGCGAAGTCGCCCGGCGTGGCGGCCATCTTGACTACCTCGTCTCCAACGCCGCCATCAACCCGTTCCTGAAGTGGGACGAGACGAGCATCGAGGACTGGAACAACATCTGCGAGACGAACCTTCGGGGCACCTGGGTGGTAACGACCGAGGCCGCCAAGCAGATGGTCAAGGAGGGTCACGGCGGGGCGATCGTGTGCACGAGCTCGATCTCGGCGCACGTCGGATCTCCGTTCCAGTCTGCCTACTGCGCCACGAAGGGTGGCATCTCGATGTGGGCGAAGGCCTTCGGCGCGGTCGTCGGCAAGCACGGCATCCGGGTCAATGCCATCGAGCCCGGCTGGATCGTCACGAACATGTCCCTGCCGATGTTCGACGACCCCGCCGCCGTCAAGTACTACGAGGAGCGCATCGCCATCGGGCGGGCCGGGCAGCCCGAGGAGATGGCCGCGGTCATCGCCTTCCTGCTCTCCGACGACGCCAGCTACGTGACCTCGGCGACGTTGCTGACCGACGCCGGGTTCATCGTCAACGCCGAGTTGTAGCCCCACGCGTCGGTCGTCGCGCGAGGGAGCGTCCCGGATGAGCCTCATCGGGATCGACCTGGGCACCAGCGGCATCAAGGTCGGCGCCTTCAGCGCCGACGGCGTGTCGCTCGCCGAGGCTTTCCGGCCCGTGCCCAACTACCACCCGGAGCCTGGCCGCTCCGAGGTGGACGTGTTCGAGCACCGCGTCGCGTTCCGCGCGGCCCTGGAGGAGGTGGCCGCCCACCCGAGCCTGAAGGGGGACCCGCCGGTGGCGATCTCCTTCAGCTCGTCGGGCCGGGAGGTCTTCCCGGTCGCCCAGGACGGCACGCCCCTCGGGCGCTGCCTGATGACCGCCGACATGCGCGGCGACGAGGTCGCGGCGGTGACCGCCGCACGCCGGTCGGAGGAGGAGTGGCAGCGCCTGGCCGGCCATGTCCCCCGGCGCATGGACCCCGTGAACCGGGCGCTGTGGTGGCGTCAGACCGACCCGGCCACAGCCGCCCGGACGCGCTGGTTCATGAACTGGCACGAGTACTACGCCCTGCTCCTGAGCGGCCGGCCGGTCATCGACTGGAGCGACGCCGGGACCTGGGCCACCTACGACGTGGCCACCGGCGCCTGGTCCCCCGAGCGCATCGCGGAGACCGGCATCGACCCGCGTTGGCTGCCCGAGATCCAGCCCAACGCCACGCCCATCGGGCCGATCCTGGCGGGGGCCGCCCGGGACTTCGGCCTGCCCGTCGACACCCTCATCGTCACCGGCGCCTTCGACACGTACGCCGCCTCGGTCGGGTCGGCGGCCATCGACCCCGGCATCGTCTCGCTGGCCTGCGGGACCTGGAACTCCTACAACATGGCCGTCAACCCGGGCTGGCCGCCGGAGCTGGTCCACGATGGCATCGGTGTCTATCCCCATCCCGGCCCGACCGGCTTCGGGCTGCTGGTCACGAACCCCAACGGGATGGCCGTCATCGACTGGGCGCGCGACCTGCTCCACCTCTCGATCGCCGACCTCGAGACGGGCCTCGCCGCGGCCGGTCCGGGTCCGGGTCGCGTCTTCGCCGATGCCCGCTTCACGCC
>JBIOIE010000199.1:0-3001 GCA_044449605.1 Candidatus Limnocylindrales bacterium
CAGGATACCAGCGTCGCGCATGTTTGCCATCCCAAGCGGCCGTCGGATAGGAACGCTTGGCCGGTCAAGGTACGCTGCGCGCGTGCCGCTATCGCGCGTCTACCAGACCGTCGGGATCGTCCTCTCCCGCTTCGAGCTGGGGGAGGCCGACCGCGTCCTGACCCTGCTGACGCCCCACGACGGCAAGCTCAAGGTCATCGCCAAGGGCGTGCGCCGGATGAAGAGCCGCCTCGGCGGCAGCCTCGAGCCGTTCGCCGAGCTGCAGCTCCAGCTGGACCCGGGCCGGACCTTCGACGTCGACACCCAGGCGACCTTGGCCGAGGCCAGGCTCAAGATGCGCGATCGACTCGAGTCCGCGGCGACGGCCTGGTACATCGGTGAGCTGGCGGAACGATCGACCGAGGAGCATGCCCCGGCCTACCCCATCTATGCCCTCCTCCGGCGGGCCTTCCAGCTGCTCGACGACGGCATGGCCCCGGGCCGTGTCGCCCGCTGGTTCGAGACCGGCCTGGCCGATGCCCTCGGCGTGCGCCCCGAAGTCGAGCGCTGCGTCGAGTGCGATCGAGCGCTCGAGGAGACCGAGGCCTTCCGCTGGGTGCCCTCGCTCGGCGGCGTCCTCTGCGAGCGGCATCCGAACCCACCCGCCGAGTGGGTGACGCTCTCGCTGGGCGCGCTCAAGGTGCTGCGTGCCTACCGCCGGCTCGACATCGAGGCCCTGGCCGCGCTCCGGCTCTCCGCCGCCACCGAGGCCGAGGTCGAATCGGCGATGCGCCGATACATGCGCCACGCCCTCGAGCGCGAGGCCCGCTCGCTGGCCTTCCTCGACGAGGTCCGCCACGCGACCTGAGCGCGCCCGGGCCAAGGAAGGGCGAGGGACCTGCGAGAATGGACCACCCGTGACCGAATCGCGCCGCACCGACACCTCCGCCGACGTCGCGCCGGCCGTGGCCAACCTCGAGACCATCGTCTCGCTGGCCAAGCGGCGCGGCTTCGTCTTCCCGTCCTCGGAGATCTACGGCGGCATCAACGCGGTCTGGGATTACGGGCCGCTCGGGGTCGAGCTGAAGAACAACGTCAAGCGGGCCTGGTGGCGGGCCATGGTCCAGGAGCGGGACGACATCGTCGGGCTCGACGCCGGCATCCTCATGGCCCCCCAGGTCTGGGTCACCTCCGGCCACGTCGGCTCCTTCAGCGACCCGCTGGTGGAGTGCGCCACCGACCAGCGCCGCTTCCGGCTCGACGAGCTGCCTGGCACCGAGGGCCTCTCGGCCACCGACCTGCGCGACCCGGGCATCGTCGCCCGCCTCGGTCTGGTCTGCCCGGTCGACGGGGGGCCGTTGTCGCCGCCCCGCCAGTTCAACCTCATGTTCAAGACCCACATGGGCCCGGTCGAGGAGGACGCCGCCGTCGTCTACCTGCGCCCCGAGACCGCCCAGGGCTCCTACGTCAACTTCAAGAACGTCCAGCAGTCGAGCCGCAAGAAGCTGCCCTTCGGCATCGCCCAGATCGGCAAGAGCTTCCGCAACGAGATCAGCCCCGGCAACTTCGTCTTCCGCATGCGCGAGTTCGAGCAGATGGAGATGCAGTACTTCGTCCGGCCGGATGAGGCGGCGGCGACCTTCGAGGCCTGGCTGCCCCGGCGCTGGGACTGGTACACGCACCTGGGCGTGACGCCCGAGCGGCTGCGCTTCCGCGAGCACGCGCCCGACGAGCTGGCCCACTACGCCAGGAAGGCCATCGACATCGAGTACCGCTTCCCGTTCGGCTGGAAGGAGCTGGAGGGCATCCACAACCGGGGCGATTTCGACCTCGGCAACCATGCCCGAGCCTCGGGCGAGAACCTCGAGTACTTCGACCCGGCGACGGAGGAGCACTTCATCCCCTGGATCGTCGAGACCGCCGGCGGTCCCGACCGGGCCGCCTTCACGTTCCTCATCGACGCCTACCGCGAGGAAGAAGTCCGCGGCGAGACGCGCGTCTCGCTGGCCCTCCACCCCGACCTGGCGCCCTACAAGGTGGCCGTCCTGCCCTTGCTCAAGAAACGCCCCGAGATCGTCGAGCTGTGCGCTCGGATCGTGGCCGACCTCAAGCGCGAGGTCATGGCCGTCTACGACGACACCGCCTCGATCGGCAAGCTCTACCGGCGCCAGGACGAGATCGGCACGCCCTGGTGCGTGACCGTCGACGTCGACTCGCTCGACGACGGGGCCGTGACCATCCGCGACCGCGACACGATGACCCAGGAACGCGTCAGCGCCGACCAGGTCAAGCGGGTCGTGCTCGACCGCCTCGACGCCGCCCGGGGCTGACCCGCCCCGTGACCGGCTGGCGGGGAATCGTCCGGTGACCGGCTGGCGAGGGATCGTCCGGTGACCGGCTGGCGGGCGATCTGGGGGTCTCGCCGGGCCCGGCTCTGGCTGGGGGCCGCCATCGTCGCCGCCTGGTTGCCCCTGCTGGGCGTAGCCTTCCGCGGCTGGCTCGACTTCAGCGCGTTCTACGCAGCCGGGGCGCTGGCCTTCACGCCGGGGTTGACCAGCCTTTCCGCCACGGTCGCCTACGAGGCCGCCCATGGCCTGCCCATCACGCCCTGGGTCTACCCGGCGGGGCTAGCCATCGTGTACGTGCCGTTCACCTGGCTGCCCTACGGACTGGCCGGCGCGCTCCACGTGGCGATCGAGGTGGGGTTGCTGGTGGCCGCCGCTTGGATCGGCGGGCCGTTGGTGGGCGTCTCCCGGCGCTGGGCGCTGGTCGGGGTGTTCGCCTGGGCGCCGGCTGCGGCCGGCGTCATCTCGGGCCAGGAGACCGCGCTCGCGTTGCTGCTCGTCGTGCTGGCCGCGCGTGCCCTCGGCGGGGCCAGGGGAGGCATCTTCATCGGCCTGCTCGCCTTCAAGCCGCAGCTCTTCGCGCCACAGGCTGGGCTGGTCGCTTGGCGCCGCCTGTGGGGGGTGGTCGTCGTCATCGTCGGCCTGCTGGTCGGGCATTACCTGCTCGGCGTGCTGGC
>JBIOIE010000200.1:0-3001 GCA_044449605.1 Candidatus Limnocylindrales bacterium
GACCGCGGACGTCCCGGCAGACCCGGCGGCCCGCACGGAGGAGCAGGAGGCCCGCCGCCTGCTGGCCCTCCTGCTCGACTGGCACCGGCGCGACCTCAAGCCGCAGTGGTGGAACTGGTATCGGCTCCGGGACCTCTCGACCGAGGAGCTGATCGAGGATCGCGAGGCCCTCGGCGGACTCGAGTTCATCGGTCGCGGCGAGAAGATCAAACAGAGCTGGGTGCTGCGCTACCGCTACCCGCCCCAGGACCACAAGTTCGACCCGGGCGATCAGCCCTGGGATCCGGTCCACGAGGCGGGCGCCGGGGTCATCCACGACATCGACGACAACAAGGGGACCGTCGAGCTGCTGCGCGGCGAGAAGACGGCCGACCGGCACCCGACCGCCCTGATCCCCTCGAAGCCGATCCCGGTCGACACGCTCCAGGACGCCGTCGGCCGGCTGGCCGACTGGGTGCTGGCCAATGGCTTCGACGCGCCTGGCCGCTACCGCGCGGCCCGCGACCTGATCCTCAAGCGGCCACCGCGCCTCGGGGCCGGCCGGCCCCCGGGTCCCCTGCTGACCACGGGCGAGCGGGTCGTCGACGCGGCGCGCCGGCTCGCCCTGGAGCTGGACGGGGGCGTGCTGGCCATCCAGGGGCCGCCCGGGACGGGCAAGACGTTCACCGGGGCGCGGATGATCCTCGACCTGGTGCGTGCGGGGCGAAAGGTCGGCATCGCCGCCCAGTCGCACAAGGCGATCACGAACATGCTCATGGCCGTCGACGACGCCGCCCGGCGCGAGGGCCGCACGTTCCGGGCCATCCAACGCTGCGACAGGGAGGACGACGGCGCCCACGCGGCGTCGGTGACGGTCACCGCCGATGCCAAGCGGGTCGGCCCGGCCATGGCCGCTGGCACGTTCCGCATCGCCGCCGGCACGCCGTGGCTCTTCGCCCGCCCCGATATGGAGCAGATCCTCGACGTGCTCGTCGTCGACGAGGCCGGCCAGATGTCGCTGGCCAACGTCGCCGCCATGGACAACGCCGCGCGCTCGATCGTGCTCTTGGGCGACCCCAACCAGCTTGCCCAGGTCTCGGCGGGCGTCCACCCGGACGGCTCCGGCGCGTCGGCATTGGAGCATCTCGTCGGCGACGCGCTGACCGTGCCGCCCGAGTTGGGCCTCTTCCTCGACCGCACCTTCCGGCTCCACCCGGAGGTCAACGCCTACATCTCGGAGGCCTTCTACGAAAGCCGCCTGGGCAACGACCCCTCGACGGAGCTGCAGTCGGTCGATGGCGAGGCCGGCCTGCGCTGGCGGCCCGTCGACCATGCCGGCGACGACTCCGATTCACCCGCCGAGGCCGAGGCCGTCGCCGCCGCCTTCGCCGATCTCCTCGGCCGGACCTGGACGGACCACCTCGGCGCCGACCGGGAGCTGGGCGTCCGGGACATCCTCGTCGTCGCCCCCTACAACGCCCACGTCGCCGCCATCGAGCGCGCGGTCGAGCGCCGCGTCGGCCTGCGCGCCCGCGTCGGCACGGTCGACAAGTTCCAGGGCCAGGAGGGCGCGGTCGCGATCTACTCGATGGCCAGCTCGTCGGCCGAGGACGCCCCGCGGGGCATGGACTTCCTCTACGAGCGCAACCGCCTCAACGTGGCCATCTCGCGGGCGCGGGCGGTGGCCATCCTCGTCGCCAGCCCGTTGCTCCTCGACGTCCACTGCCGGACCCCGGAGCAGATGCGCAAGGCCAACGCGCTATGCCGCTACGTCGAGATGGCGCTCCCGGAGTCCTGAGGCGACGGCACGACCTCGAAGCCCTGGGCGACGAAGTCGCGGTCGAACGCGAAGACCTTGTCGATCGCCCGCTCGCGCATCACGGCGAAGCTCGTCCAGTCCACGAGCGACACCCGTCGGCTCGAGGCGGCAAGCAGCGAAGTCACAGCCGTCTGATGGAGTCGCTCGTCGACCCAGACCACGGCGATCAGGGGGAGCAGTCGATCGAACAGATCGCGCACGGCCTCCGAGCCAAGGCGGTGCTGCACGACCGCGGCGCTCTCCAGTACGACGTAGTTGCTCGTGATCAACTCTTCGCCGTTGACGAGGAAGCGGAACATTTCGTCCGCCACCGAGTGCATCGGATCATCGTCATCGAGCAATGCGTAGAGGACCGACGTGTCGACGTAGGTCGTCAATCGAGGATGGCCTCCGCGAAGTACTTGTCGTGCTCCACGGCCACGTCGTGAAGCCCCGAGTGGTACCGGCCGATCACGGCAAGTGCCCGCCGGACGAGGTGCTCACGGTCCGTCAGAGGCGCATCGGGGATCTCGTCGATGGCATCGCGAATCACCGCGGCCATCGAGATGCCTCGTGCCTCCGCGGTTCGACGAAGGCGCCGGGCCTGTTCGTCGGTGAGAGAGATCATCGTTCGCTGCATGGCGACATGATATCACCCTGCGATGTTCCGCTATCACCTGACTGACGCTGAATGTGTCATGCAAGGTGGCACGGACGGCGGTCACGATGCGCGGCATGGAACCCGCCACGAACATCGTCCAGCTGCCCATCAACCCGGCCGGCAACGGCGTTGGCACGGTGCGCATCGAGGGGGACCGCCTCGTCGTCGAGCGTCTTGCTCTGACCGATCCGGGCCTGGCCGCGTTCGTCGCCGAGCGGCCCGCGGATGACCGGCCGATCCTCGTCGAGCGCGCCCTGCGCATCGGGCTGACTGCCCTCCAGGATGCCGGCGTGAGCGTCAACGTGGATGTCGTCCGCCGCGAGTTCGAGTCGCTCCTGGCCCAGACGCAGGCCACCAACGAGCGTGCCGCGCGGGCGCTGGAGGAGGCCCTCCGGCAGAACTTCGCCGACGGCGACGGCCGCCTGCCGCGCACGCTGGAGCGCTTCCTGGGCGACAAGGGCGCGCTGCGCGCCTACGTCAACGAGCTGTTCGACCCGGCCAAGCGCGACAGCGCCATCGGCCGCATGCAGGAGCTGCTCGGCCGCTACTTCGACGGCGATGCC
>JBIOIE010000201.1:0-2999 GCA_044449605.1 Candidatus Limnocylindrales bacterium
CCACGTCACGCGGGCACGCTGGACGGCCCGCATGAGCCGGGCGTCGACGACGAGGCGACGGAGCACGTCCTCCCCGTCGACGGCCAGGACGTAGGGCACCCGCCGGGCCTGCTCCGTGGGGGTGAGGTCGAGCCACTCGGCCGCCGGGATCAGCGAATCGTCCCATTCGGCCGCCACGGCGAAGTAGCGGGCGTAGCGCCCGTCGGCCGCGGCGTAGTCGGCCAGGGTGAAGGCGACGGGCTCCTGGACCCGCTGCAGGCGGGCGTCGGCGTAGGCGAGGTCGTCGACGGGCCAGTCGAGGGCCGGCTGGGGATCGTCGGCCAGGGAGAAGCGGCCGTCCAGGTCGGCACCCGCCCGCGGATCGCGGCAGAAAGCCGGGAAGGCCCGGCCCTGGAGCGCCGCGGCGGCGAGCAGGTAGGGCGGCAGCGGGCTGGCGCCACCGCTGGGAGCGCTGAAGACGCTCAAGAGGGCCGCGCTCGGATGCTCGATCCCAGCCCGGATGCCCTCGCGGGCCTGGTACAGGTCGGAGGCGGTCGTCTGGAGGACGAAGACGTCGTCGAGCCCGAGGGCGGTGCTGGCCAGCTGCGCGCCATGGACCGAGGACCCGAGCTGACCGTCGGCGATCGGTGATGGCTCGAGCACGGTGTCGGTCTCGACGAGGATCTTGATGGGCAGGCCGGAGGCGAGGGCCTCGAGGAGCCCCGAGTTCTCGGCCGCCCGGGCACGCCCGGGCGGGATGCACACGAGCAGGTCCGGGAACGTAGCCAGATCGGCCGGTCCCAGCGAAGCGGCATCGAACGTGGCGAAGACGGCGTCGTGGCGAGCCTCGTCGTAGCGGCCGTCGGCCTCGAGCTCGGCGATGGCGAGGGCTCGAACCAGCTCAGCCATGCGGGGCAGGCGCTTGCGGAAGGCGACCAGGGCGCTGGCGCAGTCGTCGAAGCGGTAGCCGAGCGACTCGGCCGGGACGCTCGCCGCGGAGCGCGGCGGGGGGGCGAAGAACGGCTGGGCCTGCAGGACGGCGAGAGCGGCCTCGAGGCGCCGCCGCCGGGCGGCCGGCAGCTCCTCGTCCGGGGCGATCGTGGGCAGCAGCCGGGACATCGCCGCGAAGTCGAAGATCTCCTGGTGCGGGCCGCCCACAGAGGCCCTCAGGCTGTCCGGGGTCCGGCCGGCCGCCGAGTTGACGGCCGCCGCCCGCAGGATGTCGGCGAGCTGGGCCATCAGCGCGCCTGCGCGGGCGTGGAAGCGCTCGGCCTTGCCGGCCTGTGCCGCCGCCCAGGCATGTTCGACCACCCGCCGGGCGGCCGTCTCATCGCAGTCGAGCAGGAGGCCGTCGACGCTCGGATGCGCCCCCGCGGCCGCCAGGACCGCGCCGGGCGAGTCGCTGTCCTCGGCCGAAAAGATCGTGGCGGCCCGGGCCCACACGTCGGAGAGGCGGCCGCCGGCACCGCCGGTGACCAGTGCCCGGATCTCGCGCTCGAGGCGCAGCCCACGGCCACGCAGGCCCTCGCCCTCCGGACCGGGCGGGGCGATGGTGCGGAGCAGCTCGTCGACGATGCCCGTCAGCGAGCGGATCTCGCCGCACGCCGCAGCGGCCTCCGCGCCGGCATCGACGAGGACGAGCGGGAAGTCGTAGCGCAAGCGGCCCAGGTCGCGGTAGGGCGCCAGCAGCGCCGGCCGCAGCTCCAGCCCGTCGAGCGCGTCAGCCTCGGGCTCCG
This sequence comes from Candidatus Limnocylindrales bacterium, assembly GCA_044449605.1. Taxonomy (GTDB): domain Bacteria; phylum Chloroflexota; class Limnocylindria; order Limnocylindrales; family CSP1-4; genus CSP1-4. The sequence goes on from JBIOIE010000201.1 coordinate 1,716, forward strand.
GACGAGCGCCCAGGACGTGGAACGCGAGCTGCACCTGGGGCCGGGTCGCGACGTCCATGGCCGTCAGCTGTTGCCCCAGCCGCCGAGCTGGGCCCGGGGGTCGTCGTCCGGCCAGACGGTGACCCGATCCAGCTCCTTCTCGAAGCCGGCCCGGATCGACTCGGGGGTCCGGAAGCGGGCGGGATGGCGGAGGTCCTCGTAGCTGGGCACGTTGTCGTTGCGGTAGAGGATGCCGACCGGGATGGGATCCTCGAGCGAGGCAACCTCGCGGGCGCGGTCGATGTCGGAGGGGTCATGGACCAGCTGATTCGTGTAGGTCCTGCCCAGCGAGGGGCTGATGGTCAGGCCGTCGGGATGGGTCAGCAGGAGCGTCTTCTGCGGGTCGCGCAGCCAGGGCTCGAACATCTGGGGCAGGAACTCGGGGCAGCGCTGGATGATGCGCACGAACGAGAAGCCGGGGTGGTGATAGGCCGCCGAGACGATGTCGTACATGACCTCGGGCACCCAGTCGACGGCCTGGGCGACGAAGGAGACATTCTGCACGCCGAGCGTGACGCTCAAGGGATTGAGGGGCGCCAGCTCGGCCCCCCGCGGGGTGGTGTTGCTGCGCAGTCCCTGCGGCGACGTCGGCGAGGCCTGCTTCTTGGTCAGCCCATAGACATGGTTGTCATGGAGCATGACCGTCATGTCCATGTTGTAGCGGACGGCGTGGATCCAGTGGCCCGCCCCGATGCTGCAGCAGTCACCGTCGCCGGTGTTGACGAACACCTTCAGGTCCGGGCGGGCCATGCGGATGCCCTCGGCGACCGGGAAGGCGCGGCCGTGAAGGCCGTGGAAGCCGTACGTCTTGACGTAGTGGGGCAGCCGGCTGGAGCAGCCGATGCCGGACACGAAGACGGTCTTCTCGGGCCGCAGGTCCTCGTCGCGGCAGAGGCGCTGGACGGCGGCCAGGATGGCGTTGTCGCCGCAGCCGCTGCACCAGCGGGGCACCCCGCCCTGGTAATCCTCGAGCGAGTGGTGCTCCTGGCTCAGGCGCAGCAGGCAGTCGGGGGCGGGCATCGTCATGACCGGTCGTCCTCGGCGGTCAGCCGGCTGCGCACCGCGTCGCAGATCGCGCCGGGCTTGATCGGCTCGCCGCGCGCCTCGCTCCAGCAGTCCACGTCGACCAGGGTGCGCGCACGGAGGATCATCGCCAGCGCCGAGTAGCGCCGGTTCTCCTCGTCGACGATGGCGTCCTCGAGCCGGTCGGACCAGTTGGCCTCCACGGTCATCACCCGCTTGAAG
>JBIOIE010000202.1:0-2978 GCA_044449605.1 Candidatus Limnocylindrales bacterium
ACACCCGCCCGCCCGAGTTCGAGGGCGTGCGGGTGTACTGGGGGTACTCCAGGAGCCCCTCGGCGAAGGACTCCTCGGTCGTCGAGGCGGCGTCGATCGCCCCGGGCAGCAGGCGGAGGACGGCATCGATGACCACCAAAGCCGGGATCTCGCCGCCCGACAGGATGTAGTCGCCGATCGACAACTCCAGGTCGACCATGGCCCGGACCCGTTCATCGACCCCCTCGTAGCGCGGGCAGACGAAGAGAAGGTGGCTGCGCCCGGCCAGGTCCTGGGCGCGCCCTTGCCGGAACGGCTCACCCCCGGCGTCGAGCAGGATGACCGTCGAGTCGGGCCGGCGGAGCGCGGCCAGGGCCCCCGCCACGGGCTCCGGCCGCAGGATCATCCCGGCGCCACCGCCGTAGGGGTAGTCGTCGACGCTGCGGTGGCGGCCCAGCCCCCACATGCGCAGGTCGTGCGCCGCCAGGCGTGCCAGGCCGCGCTCGAGGGCCCGGCCGGGGATCGAGGCGGCGAGCGGACCGGGGAACAGCTCCGGGAAGAGCGTAACGACGTCGATCTCGAGCATCACGACCCCGCGGCGAGCTTCGACGTGCGCCGGCCCCTCGGTCGCGGCGGGCTTGGCGGATCGAGGCCGAGGGCGTCGGCGTCGACGACGACGCGGCTCTCCCCTGGCGCGAAGACCGTGACGATCGGGCCGACCATGGGCACGAGCACCTCGCCGTACGCGGCGCCCTCGACGACGAGGACCTCGGCGCCACCCGAGCGGAAGAGATCGACGACCTGGCCGAGCGGCTCCCCGGTGGTCGTGGAGACCGCTGCGCCGACGACGTCATGCCACCATGCGGCACCCTCCGCCAGCGCCTCGGCCGGGATGTCGGCGACGAGGTAGGCGTCGCGCAGGCCTTCGGCCGCCTCCCGGGTGGTGATCTGCGCGAATCGGATGAGCATGCCAGGCCCGTCGGCATGCTGCCAGGCCACGGTCAGGGGCGCCGGGTCGCCCTCCACGTGGAGGACGGAGCCGGGCATGAAGCGGCGGGGATCGTCGCTCAGGACCTCGACCCGGACCGCCCCGCGCAGGCCGTGGAGGCCGCGCACGCGGCCGACGGCCATCGGCTCCGCTGCGCCGGGTGCGGGCACCGCGGTCAGACGATCTCGAGCGAGATCGACTCCCCTTCGCGGGCGGACATGACCTTGAGCAACGTGCGCATGGCCTTGGCCACGCTCCCGTTGCGCCCGATGACCTTGCCCATGTCGCCCTCGGCGACGTGGAGCTCGATGACCGTCCCATCGGGTTCGTTGTGGACCTCGACGTTGACGGCATCGGGGTCGTCGACGAGGTTGCGGGCCACGAAGGCCACGAGATCGGCGGCTGCCATCGGGGGCTCCTACTTGGCCGCCGGCAGGATGCCGGCCTGGCGGAAGAGGCGGGCCACGGTGTCGGAGGGCTGTGCGCCCTGGCCGAGCCATTTGGCGGCCTTCTCGGCGTCGATGTGGAGGCCGATCGGATCGGCGCGCGGGTCGTAGTGGCCGAGGGTATCCAGCGAGCGCCCGTCCCGGGCGTTGCGGCTGTCCATGACCACGAACCGGTAGGTGGGTTGCTTCGTCGCGCCGACGCGCGTCAGGCGGATGCGGACTGCCACGATCGGGTGATCCTCCTTACTGGGGTTGGGTGCTCAGGACTGCACGTACGACGAAGGAATCGCCGTCGACGTAGCCGACCGCGGCGAAGGCCCCGAGCGGCGTGAGCCAGGGCTTGACGTCGCGTTCGTAGGTCGCCTTGGAGCCGGCCGGGATGAGCGGCTCGAGGCTGCTGCGGAGGCCGGCGAGGTCGACGTACATGATCCCCTGGCCGGCCTTGGCCCCGGCGGCCTGGAGCGCCGCGTTGTAAGCGGCCGACTTGGCCAGCGATGTGTCGGCGGTGGCGTCGAGGACCCAGGCCACGCTGCCCTCGCCGACCCCCAGGACGAAGAGGTCATCGCGCAGCGCCCAGCCGATCTTCAGGCCCCCGGCCTGGTCGATGGTCAGCTCGGTGATCGTCGTGCCGCCGTGGTCGGTGGTGGCGACGTGGACGCCGGCGCTGGGGTCGAGTCCCGCCAGGGCGACGACCGCCTGCAGCTGGCCGAGGCGCGTCTGTGCGGTCGCCTTGTCCGTGGCGAGGGCCACGATCGCTCCGCTCGGCGTCCCGCCGGCGACGCGGACGACCAGGGCGGAATCGCCGACCCAGTCGAGGTACGACTCGAGCGAGGTTCCCAGGATGCCCTCGAGGGTCGTGATCTGCTGGGCCCCGGATCCGCTGCCGAGCTGGGTCTTTGCCGTCGTGATGAGGTTATGGAGGGCCTTGCCGAGGTCGTTGACGCCGAGGAACGCGACGCTGTCACCGGGCACGCGATCGGCGATCGAGGAGGCCCGGACGGGGAGGAGCGAGTCGCCCGTGGGTGCGGGCAGGCGGACCTCGACGGTCACCGCCCCGTCGGCGACCCGCAGGGAGCCGGCGAGCCGGTCGGGGATGGCGCCCAGGGCGCTGTCGAGTCCGGGCTGGGAGCTGGCCAGCGGGGCGAGGGCGAGCTTGAGCGCGGCTCCGTCGACGTAGAGCGTCCCGAGGCGCGCCTCCGGCAGAGCCCCGACGGCGGTCGTGAACGTCGACGAGCCGGCCAGCGTCTGGCCCGTGCCGTGGCCGAGGGCGACGCTGGTCTTGACCAGCGCGTCCTGGTCGCCGACGACGATCATGTTGTCGGTGAGGGCGACGGCGGCGTGGCCCTGACTGGGATTCGGGCCCGTGGTCGGTGCGGAGTCGAGGGTCCAGAAGGTCCCGCCGTCGATGGTCTCGCTGGCCACCTTGGTCCCGGCGGCGGCGGCATCCTTGAAGAGCTTGTCCAGCTCCGTGCGCGCCTTGGCGGCGTCGGAGACGCTGATCAGGGCGATCACCGGGACACTCGCCGGCGAGGTGCTGCCGGAGCCGACAGCGGGCAGGCCGGTGA
>JBIOIE010000203.1:0-2957 GCA_044449605.1 Candidatus Limnocylindrales bacterium
CACGCGGATGGTCAACACCTACGTCCTCCACACCCCCTCGGAGACCCCCGAGGACGCCTACGACTCCCTCTCCGAGCGGGAGCGCGAGATCCTCCTCCTGGCCGCCACCGGGCACACCAACCGGGAGATCGCGCGAGACCTGCACCTGAGCGAGCAGACCGTCCACAACTACCGGGCCGCGGTCATGGAGAAGCTCGGCTTCCACGACCGGGTCGAGCTCCTGAAGTACGCCATCCGCCGCGGCGTCATCGAGGTCGCCGACCTCTAGACGCCTGCGCGCCCCCGACGGGCGCTCAGCTGGTGGCGAAGACGAAGCTCTCCACGATCGGCGTCGCCGCCGAAAGCAGCCCGTCGATGAGCGTGCCGTCGAAGGCGTCGATGTCGACGACCACCGTGCCCCCGCCGGGGACGTCGAGCAGGTAGAGGCGCAGGCGCTCGTTGCCGGCCACGACCCAGCGGTAGCCCCCCTGGGCGCCGACAAAGAGCGGCACCGTCGGCGAGCCGTTGGCGAAGGGGCAGGAGGGCGTCCAGCCGGTGGCGATGCCGAGGTCGAACTGGACCCCCAGCAGCCGGCCGACCGAAGCCATCAACGGGGTGCCGGCGACGAACCCTGGCCGGCCCCGGATCCAGGCGCTCAGCTCGCTGGACGTGCCGCCGACGGCGGGTTCCGGGCTCTCCGGACAGGAGGCGTCCTGGGACGCGGCCGCCGGGTCACGGAAGAGGTGGATGCCCGTGACCTCCGAGCCCAGAGGCCGGATCTCGAGGTAGTCCGGCTCATCGGCGGCCAGCTCCCAGCCCGCCGGGACCGTGAACGTGAGGCTCGGCTGGAATGCTTGCGAGGTATACGTGCCCGCGGCGAGGCCGGTCGGCGTCGGCGTCGCGCCAGCGCTCCCGCCCGCATGGGAGCAGGCCGCGCCGAGGGCGAGGACCAGCAGCACGGCGATCGGCGCCCGGCCCCTCATCGTGGTCGGCGGCTCAGCTCGGGGAGGGCGACGGCGAGCCCGAAGGCGAGCCCGAGGGCGAGGCCGGCGGGACTCCGGGCGGGGAGAGGGCGGCCAGGGCGGCGATGGCCTGCGTCTCGTCGCTGGCCTCGACGTCGAAGGCCACGTCGCCGGCGGCGTACCAGTAACTGTTGGCGAGTTGGTTGCCGAAGACGCCCTTGATGACCGTCTTGCCCCCGAAGGTCGCCTGCGAGATGACGACGTTGGGGTAGAGGACCTTGACGCCCGAGATGATCGCGTCGCGCAGCGCCGCGCCGTCGACGCCCGGCACCTGGTAGGCGGCCGCGCTCACGTCGAGGGTGCCGCTGGAGTCGAAGGACTGGGCGAAGCGGAGGTCGGTGGCGGTCTTGGAGTGGTTCGTCAGGAACGTGTCAAGGGCCTGGCTCAGGGGGTCGTCGCCGAGGATCTCGTCGCCGCTCCAGCTCTCGACGTCCATGGCCACCCCGGTCACGGTGGCGGGCAGCGTCGCCTCGAGATCGGGGAACTCGTGGCTGGGCGGGGCCGGGCTGTCGGTGGCGCCGTCCGTCGGCCCGACGGTCGCGACGGGCAGGTTGGCCTGGCCCTGGTTCAGGCTCATCACGGCCACGGTCGTCCAGCCCGCCGTGGCCACGATGATGGCCACGATGGCGACGGCCGGCCATAAGCGCGGGCTCAGGCCGCCCGGCCGCTGCGGGACGCGCCAAGGCTCCGGACCATCGTCCTCCCGGCGGCGCGCTCCGGCGCCTCGTTCCCGCATCGTGACCTCCTGGCAGTCCTGTCGGCGACCATCTTCCCATGCCCGGCGCCGCGGGGCCGGCGGGGCTCAGTCGACCGCCGCGAGGGACGGCCCGAGCAGGAGCGGCCGGCCGAGCAGCCCCGCGTAGATGGGCCGGTAGCGCTCCGCGTTGTACATCGTGGCGACGTCGACGCGGCGGGCAGCGACGCTCGGGTCGGGCAGCGGCGAATGGGCGTACTTGCCCTCGCGGATGCCGACCATCCGGCCGCGCACCCCCGCGGCGATGAGGTCCATGGCCACGTTGGCGAAGGTGATCGCGACCATCTGGTCGAGCGAGTCGGGCTCGCCCGAGCGGAGGTCGTAGGTCAGCTCGGAGAACACCGTGTCGATGCCCGAGCGGGCCTGGATCTCGCCGGCCAGGACCTCGGCGACGTTGGCCTTGTGGCGGTGGCCGAAGGCGTCCGAGGGCCCGATCTCGGTGATCGACCCGCCCCGCCAGGCAGCGCCCTCGGCGGCGATGACGAAGGCGTAGCGGCTGGGGTTGGCCGCGCGGTCGGCGGCCAGCACCTCGACGAGGTGGTCGATCTCGAAGGGCGCCTCGGGGATGAGGCAGCGGGCCGAGGTCACGAAGGCGGTGTAGAGGGCGGTGAAGCCGCTGTCGCGGCCGAAGATGCGGAAGATCCCGATCCGTTCGTGGGAGCCGAGCGTCGTGCGCTGGCGGTTGATGGCCTCCTTGGCCCGGGTGATGGCGGTCGAGAAGCCGATGCAGTACTCGGTCCCGGGCACGTCGTTGTCCATCGTCTTGGGAATGGCCGTCAGGGGCACGCCCTGGCCGTGGAGCACGTGGGCGAAGCTGAGCGTGTCGTCGCCGCCGATCGGGACCAGGTGGTCGAGCTGCATCCGTTCGATGTTCTCGAGGACGACCGGGGTGAGGTCGTAGGTCTTGCCGTCGCCGGTCAGCCGGGCCGCCCTCTCAGGTGGCAACCAATCCGGCAAGCGATCGGCCGGCATACGTCGCGGGTTGGTCCGCGACGTATGCAACACCGTGCCCCCGGTCCGGTCGATGGTTCGCGTGTTGGTGCGGTCGAGCGGCCGGACGTACTCGGGGTCCGGGTCCGCGCCAGGGCGCTGGTGGGTCAGGCCCTCCCAGCCGCGCCGGATACCGACGACCTCGTAGCCCAGCTCGGTGGCCCGGTAGGTGACGCTCTTGATGACGCTGTTGAGGCCCGGGACGTCGCCGC
>JBIOIE010000204.1:0-2934 GCA_044449605.1 Candidatus Limnocylindrales bacterium
CGGGCGCTTCGTCGTCCAGGGCCCCGGCGTGCCCTCCGACGCAGAGTTCGTCGCCCTCCTCGGCCGGGTCGCAGGGGAGCATCGCTGGACCCAGGTCGAGAGGCTCTGGACGTTCGACGGCGAGGACAGCTTCACGAAGGCCGCCGGGCAGTGACGCCCTTCGTGGCCATCGTCGTTGGCAGCCGCTCGGATCTGCCCGCGCTCGAGGAGCTGCCGCGCACGCTCGATGGACTGGGGATCGGCCACGAGCTGCGGGTGATCTCGGCCCACCGCGCTCCAGCGCTCCTGGAACGCTACATCGCCGAGGCCGAGGGTCGCGGCGTGGCCGTCTTCATCGCCGCGGCCGGGCTGGCCGCGCACCTGCCCGGCGTCATCGCCTCCAGGACGACCCGCCCGGTCATCGGACTGCCGCTCAAGGGCGGCCTGATGGACGGCCTCGACGCGCTGCTGAGCATCGTCCAGATGCCCAAGGGGGTGCCGGTCGCGACGGTCGGCGTCGGCAACGCCACGAACGCGGCCCTCCTGGCGGCCGAGATGCTGGCCCTTGGCGACGAGGACCTGGCCGGCCGGTTGTCGGCCTTCCGGGCTCGCCAGGCCGAGGCGGTGGCCAACGACGAAACGAACCTCGGAGCGCAGGCGATCGTTGGCCGCTGACGTCGCCGGCTACGACCTGCGCTACCGGGACGTCTTCTGGCCGGGGAGGGCCTACGAGGACCGCTGCGACCGGATCGCCATCCGGGCACTGCTGCCGCGGACCGGCGAGCGCCTCCTGGAAGTCGGGGCGGGCTTCGGCCGCCTGGCCGGCGAGTACGCGGGCTATCGCTCGGTCGTCCTCTTCGACGCCTCGCAGGAGCTGCTCGGCGCCGCCCGGGAGCAGCTCGGCCACGACCCGCGCTTCACGTTCGTGCTCGGCGACGCCCATCGGCTGCCCTTCGAGGCGGCCAGCTTCGACGCCATCGTCTGCGTCCGGGTCGTCCACCACCTGCCCGACCCGGCACCGGTCTTCGCCGAGTTCGCCCGCCTCCTGCGGCCGGGTGGGACCCTCGTCCTCGAGTTCGCCAACAAGCGCCACCTCAAGTCGCTGGCCCGCTGGGCTCTCGGCCGCCAGGCCTGGTCGCCCTTCAGTGCCGTGCCCCACGAATACCTTCCCCTCCACTTCGACCACAGCCCGCCCGAGATCCGACGGGTCGTCCGTGGGGCGGGCTTCCGGATCGCCGACCAGCGGGCCGTCTCGCTCTTCCGGTTCGGGCCGCTGACGCGGCGCGTGCCGGTCTCGCTGCTGGCCGGCGCCGAGCGGCCGCTCCAGGCGCCGTTCGGCCCGCTGGCCATCGGCCCGTCGGTCTACCTGCGGGCCATCCGGACCTGAACATCGGGCGGGCCGCATCAGGCCCCCCGCCGGACCCGGCGTACACTCGGGGCATGGTGGACGACGAGCGCTCGTTCCCGGGCATGCCCGTCCTCGACCGCCAGGACGCGCCGGAGGGGCGCGACGCCCGAGGCCGGCGGCCGGCGCCTAGCCGCGTCCCGGAGACCCGCCCGACGCCCCTCCAGGGTGCCTTCATCTATCTCTCCGTGGTCGGCCTGATCTGCGGCACGATCGCCATCACGGCGCTGACCTTCGGCACACCCATGCGTGACCCGGTGGTCCGCCTGCCCATCCTCATCGGCGCCCTCGTCCTCGTCCTCGTCACCGCGGACGCGATGCTGCGCATCTGGCGCTCGGCCTTCGCCTGGCTGCCCATCGACCGCTCACGCGGCCTCTTCCGGTTGGTCTGGTGGGCCGTGGCCGGCCTGGGCGTGATCCTCGAGACGGGCGCCATCGTGCTCATGGTCGGGGCCTAGCAAGCGATGGACGAGATGACCGAGTTGGAGCCCGAGCACCGCACCGAGGAGCACGTCTCGGGCGGCGTGCCGTCCTGGCTGGCCAACAGCCTCAACTACTGCTCGCGCTGCGGCGCCGCGCTGCGCTTCACGGCCATCGACGGCGACAACCGGGAGCGCCTGGTCTGCTCGTCGTGCGCCTTCGTGGCCTACGTCAACCCGCGCCTCGTGGTCACCACCCTGCCCGTCGACGAGCGCGGCGAGGTCGTCCTCCTGCGCCGCGGCATCGAGCCCGGCTACGGCCTCTGGGCGCAGCCAGGCGGCTTCCTGGAGATCGACGAGACCGTCCGGGAGGGCGCCATCCGGGAGACGCTCGAGGAGACCGGCCTGCTCGTCGAGCCGGGCGAGATCCTGGGCCTCTACTCGCGCACGCAGGCGGCTGTGGTCGTGGTGGCCTTCGAGGCCCACATCGTGGGCGGCACGCTCCGCCCGAACCCGGAGGCGCTCGAGTTCGGCCGCTTCGGGCCCGAGGCCATCCCCTGGCCGGAGATCGCCTTCCGCACCTCCACCTGGGCGCTGCGAGACTGGGTCCGGCGGGTCCGGCCGGACATCCATCCGGAGCTGCTCCGGGAGCTGCCCGCGACCTGATCCGGCTCGGTCCGAACCGGACCCCGCTCAGCCCAAGGCGGCGCGCACCCGGTCCAGGCTGACCACGATGACCTCCCGCGCTCCTTCGCGATCAGCGTAGGGGCGCCCCTCGTAGCGCTGCGAGAGCCGGTCGATCAACGCCAGGTCCTCGTCGGGGCGGATCTCGCTGACACGCCCCGACATCTGCAGCGAGCGCCAGGGGTTGCGCTTGTCGGCCACGGAGATGCCCACCTGCGGATCGTGCCGCCAATTGCGGACCTTGACCGAGCCGACGGGCGTGCTCATCAGGAGGTGCTCGCCGTCCCAGTCGACCCACAGGATGTGGCTGCTGATCGAGCCGTCCGGGTTGATCGAGGCGACGTGCGCGACGCAGTCGGTCGTGACCAGGTCGAGCAACTCGTCGGGCACGGTCGTGGCGCGGGCGGACATCGTTCAGGCAGGCTCCTGATGGGCGCTCCTGGGGGC
>JBIOIE010000205.1:0-2919 GCA_044449605.1 Candidatus Limnocylindrales bacterium
CGTCGGCCCCGGGGTCGACCTCGTCGTCGGCAGCGTCGGCGACCCATCGATCGTCGGCCCCCTTCTGCGCCGCCGGCGCATCGATGCCGTCCTCCATTGCGCGGCGCGCTCGCTGGTCGCCGAGTCGGTCCGGGACCCGGAGCTCTACGAGCGCGAGAACGTCCAGGGCGGGACCGCCCTCCTGGCCGCACTCCGCGAGGCTGGGGTGCACCGCTTCGTCTTCAGCTCGTCGGCCGCGGTCTATGGCGTGCCCGGCGACGCGCCGGTCACCGAGGACGCGCCCTTGCGCCCGATCAACCCCTACGGCGACACGAAGCGCCGTTTCGAGGCCGCCCTTGGCCGCGCCGCGGTCGAGGCAGGGATGAGCGCCGTGACCCTCCGCTACTTCAACGTCGCCGGCGCGAGCGCCGCCAACGGCGAGGTCCACGCCCCCGAGACCCACCTCGTGCCCAACGTCCTCGCGGCTGTCGAGACGGGCGAGCCGATGATCGTCTTCGGCGATGACTATCCGACCCCCGATGGGACGGCCATCCGGGACTACGTCCACGTCGAGGACCTGGGCGACGCCCACCTGGCCGCGCTCGAGCTGGTGGCCACGGGCACGCCGGGCCTCGTCGCCCTGAACCTTGGCTCGGGGACCGGCTTCAGCGTCCGTGAAGTGCTGGATGCCGCGGAGGTCGTGGTGGGCCGGCCCGTGCCGCGCCTCGTCGGACCGCGACGCGAGGGCGACCCGCCGGTGCTCGTGGCGGCCAACGACCGGGCCCGCAAGATGCTCGGCTGGACGCCCCGGCGGGGCACCCTCGCGGAGATGATCGGCTCGGCCTGGGCCTGGCGGCAGGCACATCCCGGCGGCTACGGGGAGTAAGGTCGCGGAGAGGAAGGGGCCGAGGGCCGCCGTGCGGAGCCCTCGCTGGGCCGGCGCCAGGGCTCGCGGGCGTCCGGGCTCGCGGGCGTCCGCAGTGACGGTTGCCTGCCTGCGTGCGCGGCCAGACCTCCGCGATGACACCCAGGGTGTCACCAAGTCGCCTAACGGGGCCTCGGCCCCTGCCCAGCGGCGTCGATCGGCCGTCGCGTCGCGCGTTCTGTCACCTCTGGTGCCATACCGCTCGTTAGATGCGCCCGACGCCCGCCCAGAGCCGCGTAATGCTGTCCCGCGACACCAGAGGTGCCATTCCGAGCGACTGGGCGAATGTCCGCCGAGCGACAGGCGTTGCGGCGCGGCCGCGGGGCGCCGACCGATAGGCCGGGCGCGGGCCGGCTGCGACCCTGGCGCTACGCCCGCAGTTCGAACGGCGCGGCTGGCGGCGCCAAGGCCTCGATCGGGGCCCCTTCGACATCGGCCGGTTCGTCGGGGAGCGGCTCGCCCCAGCGGTCGGAGACGGGCCGGATGAGCCAGTAGCCGATGAGCATCGTCACGATGAGGCTGAGCACGGCGACCTGGTAGGCGCCGTTGCCCAGCGAGTCCACGAGCAGGAAGACGATGATCCCGTAGAGCGTCTGGCCGACGACCTGGGAGCCCTTGCCCACCAACCCGTAGAGGCCGAAGAACTCGCCCAGTTGCGCCGGCGGGGAGAGGCGGATCATGAACACCCGGTCGGCCACCTGGACGCCGCCGAGGCCGCTGCCGACGATGCCGCCGGCGATGAGGAACAACACCACGCCCGGCACGGTCCCCGGCAGCCCCAGGGCGACGGAGCCGATGATCAGGCCGACGGCCCACGAGGCCAGCACCCAGAGTAGCGTTCGCTTCGGGCCGTAACGGTCGACCAACCGGCCCCACAGGAAGCTGGCGACGATGGCCACGACGGTCAGGAAGATCGAGATGAGGATGAACTGGCCGGTCGTGAAGCCCATCGCCCGGACGGCGATGACGCTCATGACCACGATGATCGTGTTGACCGCGTCGCTGTAGAAGAAGCGGCCCAGCAGGAAGCGCGGTAGCCCTACGACAGCCCGGGCGTCGCGCAGCGTCTGGGGCAACTGGCCGAGCGAGGTGGGAACGTCCGTCAGCCGGAAGCGCGCGCCCGGCACCGGCGTCTCGCGCACGATGAAGAAGATCGGGGCGGCGAAGATCGCGAAGAGGACCCCCGAGATGAGGAAGATGCCCTCGGGCGGGATGTCGAGGACCACGAGCAGCAGGCCGATGGCGATCGTGCCCATGTAGCCGACACCGACGCCCACGCCGGACAGCCGCCCCCGCGCGGCCGGCAGGGACACCGTCTTGAGCGTCGCGTCGTAGTAGATGAGGGCGGCCTGGTAGCCGAAGTTGGCGACCGCAAAGAGGGTCGCGCCAAGGATCGCCGGCGTCGGCCCGATGATCGCCGAGGGCACGATCGTCAGGACCGTGAAGAAGAGCAGGAAGGGCAGCCGCCGACCGCCGCGGTCGCTCATCGCGCCGAGGACCGGCGAGACGATGGCGTTGAGCCCGACGCTCACGGCGACGGCGATGCTATAGGTCAGCTGGCCCTGGGCCTGGCCGAGGCGCGCCGGATCGGTCAGCCAGATGCCCATCGCCGTCGAGACGATGGCGTAGCTGAAGATCGTGTTGGCGAAGTCGTAGAGCGCCCAGGCGGCCGGGACGCGCGCCCGGCCCGGCGGCGGCAGGGCGGCCAGACCGCGCGGATCGAGCCCCCGCCGGGCGAACCCGCGCCCCGCGGCCGGCCCCTGGGTCGCGGCGCTCGCCAGCGGCGGATGATAGGGCGCCGTGTCCACCGCGGGAGCCCCGCCGCGCACGGCGGTACCATGCGCCGATGGCCCACGAGACGCCCGACGATCCCCTCGACTGGCGACCAACGGTGCCCCACCTGCGCCGCCCGGCGCGGGACATCCGCGATCCCAACATCGAGCCCTACTGGGTCGGCATGCGCGTCCTGGCCCACTTCGATCGGGCCCGGACGGGCCCGGACGGCGGCCCCTGGC
>JBIOIE010000206.1:0-2903 GCA_044449605.1 Candidatus Limnocylindrales bacterium
GCTACGACGTAGGTGTGCGACTCCTCCGGACTGCTGCGGCTGTCGTAGTGCCAGCGCGCCAGCCACTCGGGCGCGTGCGAGGGCACCTCCTTCTCCCAGAAGTGCGGCCCGTCCGGGCCACTGGGGTAGCGATCGAGGGTCAGGCCGCGGTCGCGCAGGTAGGGCAGCAGCGTCGGCGCGACAGTCGCGTAGTAGCGGACGAGGTCGCGCTTCGTGAAGCCGGCCTCCGTGAAGAGGACCTTGTCGAGGTTGGTCAGCTTGACGACGTGGCCGCCGACCTCCCAGAACCCGTTGGTGGGCATGGCCTCGAGGGCCTCGAGTTCGGCCTTCGTCGCCGCCTGGGCGGGCGGCCCGGAGGGCTCGGGCTTCTTCGGGCTCGATCTCGGAGGCTTCGATGCCTGCGCTGGCTCGGGCGCCTGCGCCATCGGCTCCTCGCGCCGGACATCCTTGGGATCCTTGCCCAGCTCGACGCCCTTGTAGGCGGCCTGGCGGATGAGGTCGTCGCGGGTCCACTCGGCGAACTCGACGCGGACGACGATCTGTGGCTCGACCCAGCGGGCGCCACGGACGGGGGGCCGGGCCACGAACGGAGAGTCGTCGCGCTCGAGCGAGCCCATGCGCGCCAGCAGCTCGCGCCGGGTGCGCGCGTCGAGGCCGCTGCCGACTTCCCCCGCGAAGCGCAACTCGCCGTCGGCATAGACGCCCAGCAGCAGCGCGCCGAGGTCCCGATGGACGACACTGCCGGGCTCCCAGCCGCCGACCACGAACTCCTGCTCGCGCCGGACCTTGAGCTTCAGCCAGGCATTCGAGCGGCGGCCGGGCTCGTAGCGGCTGTCGCGCCGCTTGGCCATGACCCCCTCGAGGCCCTGGTCGCGCGCCTTCTCGTAGAGCGTCTCGCCGTCGGCCTCGATGTGGCCGGCGTAGCGGACCTGGGCGGTGCCGTCGTCGGCGGGTTTGAGGCGCTCGCGGAGGAGGCGCTTGCGCTCCTCGAGCGGCTCGTCGAGGAGGGAGCGGCCGTCGAGGTAGAGCAGATCGAAGGCCTCGTAGGCGATGGGCACGGTCGCGTCGCGCTTCTGCTGGAAGCCAGCGCGGGCCTGGAGCAGCGAGAAGCTGGGCCGGCCCTGCGGGTCGAGGGCCACGACCTCGCCGTCGACGATGGCGTCCCTGGCGTCGATCCAGGTGGGCGCAGTCGAGGCCAGGTCGGGGAAGTAGCGGGCGCCGTCCTGGCGGTTGCGGGTCCAGAGCCGGACCCTGCCGTCGTGCACGACCGCCTGCACGCGGTAGCCGTCCCACTTCACCTCGAACAGCCAGGCCGGATCGCTGAAGGGCCGGTCGGCCAGGGTCGCGGTCATGGGCGGGATGAAGTCGGGCATCGGGTCGTGGGATGTCTTCGGGGCGGTCATCGGGGGATCTCGCAGGCCGCGGTTTCGTCGGCGCCAACAAGACGCCCGAGCACGTCCCGGTTGCGGGCGGCGGTGGCATAGGCCCATTCGGCCAGATCGGCGGAGAAGGGGAGGGTGCGCCAGGCGGTGATCCAGGCGCCGCCGGGCAGGCGCTCCTGGATCTCGAGGATCGCGTCACCGCCCCGGTGGACCGTGCCGTCCTCGTCGACGGCGTGCAACGCGCAACGGAGGTCGTGGGACTCCGCGACCGGGGCCAGGTCTGGATCGGCCGGGGCGTCCTGGAGGGCGACGATGCTCAACCTGCCATCGCGGTCGAAGCGGCGGATCCAGTCGGCCGCCCAGGTGCAGAAGCCGCAGTCGCGGTCGTACAGGACGGTGAAGTGGGGCGCGTGGGACATCGCGCCGAGGGTAGCGCCACGCGCCAGCACGTGACGTGCTCTCCCACGCGGGCCGGCCCTCCTTCCGCCGCGGCTCAGCACGCCGCGTGCTGAGACGGTGCGATCGCCGGGCCGCAGCACTCCCGGTGGCACGCCACGTGATGAGACGTGACACGGCACGGCCCCGTTCAGTGCGCCGGCAAGGCGCCGTTCAGCTCGTCGGTATGCGGCCGCCCACGTCCCGTGGGAACCATCGATGCCCGCGCCGCGTTCTCGGGACATCCGGCCCTCAGTGCCGGTCGCGATCGACCCAGGAGTCACACCCGATGGACCGCCGTTCGACACCCACCCTGTTCTCGACTCGGGCCACGATGGGCCTCCTGATCCCGTTGCTGGTCATCCTCATCGGTGGTTGCGCGGCGGCCGGTTCCCCGTCCGCATCGGCGCCCGTCACGACCCGGGCCGCGGCCCCGACGGGCGAGTCGGCGCCCGGTGCGCTGCCGATGGATCCGACCGGCGGCGGCACCAGCGGCGCCCCCTCCGCCGGGAGCGGCACGGCCAGCGGCGCGCCCAACACCGCGGTCGCCTATCCGTACCCGGTCTTCGGCGGCAGCGCCGGCCTGGCGCCGGACCACGAGCTGGTCGTCAGCGGGACCGGCTGGGCCGACGTGAAAGCCGATCTCAGCGATCGTGCCGCGGCCCAGCGGACCGCCCTTGCGGCCGCCATCGCCGACGCCAAGTCCCAGGCGGAGGCGGCGGCCACGGACGCGGGCGTGACGCTCGGCGGGGTCATCTCGATGAGCGTCTCGGTTGGCGGCAACTACGTCATGCCGATGGGCGTCGAAAGCGGTCCACCGACCGAGCCCTCGACCGGTGTCCCCACCCCCGTGCCACCTTCTGGGGGCGGGTCCGCACCAAGTGCGCCTCCGACCGAACAGCTCGAGGTCACGGTCACGGTCGCCTACACGATCAGCTGACCCGCGCCGCGTCAGCCGATGGGGGCCACCTCCGACCGGCCGAGTTCGCGTCCATGGGCGTCCAGGGCACGCACGGCGACGAACGGCGGATCCGAAGCGACCGGGATGGCGGTCTCGAAGCCGAGGCGGGGCGCGCTCCCGAGCAC
>JBIOIE010000207.1:0-2896 GCA_044449605.1 Candidatus Limnocylindrales bacterium
GAGGGGCACGTCCTGGCCGTCGATCCGCCCCAGCACGTCAGCTTCAGCTGGGACTACCCGGACGAGCCCTTGGGCGCTCCGTCCGTGGTCGCCTTCGACGCCATCGAGCACGGCCAGCGCACGCACCTGACCGTGCGCCAGGTCGGGTTGGTGACCGTCCGCTCGTGGGACCTCCACGATGCCCTGTGGCGCTACTGGTTCCCGCGCCTCGTCCAGGCGGCGACGAGGGGCATGGAGACGGCGCCGGCCGGCTGATGGGCTGGAAAGCCGGCGCCGAGAGCCGGGCCTGGACGGTGCTGACGACTCCGATGGCACCTCTAGTGTCACCAGGTGGGCTGATCGGGGCGACGTCGATCCCGGGCGAGTGGTTGACGTTCGTTTCGACACTCGAGGTGTCATGGCGTTCGCCAAGGGTGGCGTTTCGGCCTCAAGCGAGGCTTGCTCGCCGAGGAAGACGGCCGGGCGACACCTCTGGTGCCATCGCGGCACGCTAGGACCTCGAGGGTCGTCCGACGTTACGCGTCCACCCCTCGGGCCTCAGCCCTCGAACCGCTGCGCCCGTAGGCCGACGCCGCTCGCCGCAGCTCGGCGGCGACCTCGTCGCGCAGGGAGCGCGGCTCGAGCACCTCGGCGTCGGCGCCCCAGCCCAGGATCCAGATGCGCACCTCGTGCGTGCCGGCGACGCGGCCACGCCAGACGAGCGTCCCATCAGCCTGCCACTCGAGCTTCTGGCTGGGGTGCCAGCGGGTCTCGGCCACGCGGCGGGCAACGGCCTCGCCGAAGCGCACGGCGATCGCCACGATGGGCTGGTCGGCGATGATGTCCCAGCCGTCGCGCAGGGCGGTCACCGGGTCCCACTCGGGATCGGGCGCGAAGGTCTCGGGGGTCAGGACAGCCTCGTCGATCCGTTCGACCTTGAAGGTCCGGCGGGCGTTGCGCTCTTCGTCCCAGCCGATGAGGTAGAGGGCGTGGGTGAGCGCGGAGGGCTCGATGAGGTAGGGCCTGACGCGGACCCGGCGCGTGCCCCTGGCGCTGTCGTAGACGCCGGCCTCGTAGACGATCTCGACGACGCGGCGTCCGGCCCAGGCCTCCGTCAGCGTGCGCAGGACGCGCGTGAAGCGCTCGTTCGTGGCCGCGCTGGCGACGAAGGCGTCGACGGTGGCCCGAACGTGCTCGCCCAGGACCGGGGGCAGGATCTCCGAGAGCTTCAGGAAGGCCCCGATCAGCTCGCTGTCGAGCTCGTCGCTGGCCTTGGCCAGCATGCGCGCGGCCAGGAACAGGTTGCGGGCTTCGTGGATGGTCAGGCTCAGGGGCGGCAGGAATGCGCCGGCCTCGAGACCCCACTTGCCGCCGTCCTGCCAGATGGGCAGCTGGGCATCGGTGCTCATCGCCTCGAGGTCCCGGTAGACGGTGCGCACCGCGACGCCGACGCGCTCGCCGATCTCCTTGGCCGAGATGCCCTCGGGGTGGGCGTGCAGGATCATCGCGATCTTCAGGTAGCGGGCGGCCTTGTCCCACTTGACCCCGCCCCGATCGGCCACGAACCCCGGCATCCGTCCCTCCTCACCGAACCACGGCCCGCAGAGCGTAGCCGCTCCGGACCCCGCCGAGCCACCCGACCTGGCGGCCGGACGACCTACTGGCCCGGCGGTGTCACGGTCTGGGGCACGTCCCGATCGAGGGCGGTGAGGCGGGCGCTGAGCGTGCCGCGCAGGCCGCTGATCGGCCAGCCGCCGGGCTGGCCGCTGACGGTCACCGTGGCCATGCCCAGGTTGCCGTCGCCGAAGACCCACCAGTCGATGTCGCCGCGCCAGGCGTCGAGTTCGGGCACCCGATCGAGGGGCGAGCCGCCAGTCAACCAGCGCAGGGCCGGAAACGCGTCGAGGGCGACGGCTCCGCTGATGGCGGTGCGGCAGTGCCTTGCCCGGGCCCCGCCGACCAGCTCGATACCGCGGTCCTCGGCGGCGACACGTGCCGCCGGCGAGAGGGCCTCGCCCACGACCGCGTCGTCGAGCGTCGCGTCATCGGGCACGCCGGCGCTCGGCAGGCGGACCCAGGCGCCTGCATCCGCGTCCGACCAGCCGACCGCGCCGACACGGGCGAAGCCGAACTGGCCGTCCCCCCAGGCCGTGGCATAGCTCGCTTGCCAGGCTTCGTCGCGGAAGCTGCGCCGGCCACTCATGACGACGCTGCCGAGGTGCTGGCCGTCGACGTCGCCGGTGGCGGTCACGTCGACGGCGGCATAGGCACCGAGGCCAAGTTGGCCGTTGCATTCGGCCGGCAGGATCGCCGGGTCGGTCGGACCCCAGGCGGACGTCGCCGGTGGCCGGTCGCGGAGGGCCACGTCGTTGACGAGCGTCGCTCCGCCGAACGCCGCGGCCGCGAAGCTGGCCAGGGCCAGGCCGACGATCGTGCCCAGCAGGAGGCGCCGGCGGCGCAGGGCGGTCTGGCCGAGCATCTCCCGGGCGATGCCCAGGCCGACGAAGAGACAGGTCGTGACCAGTGCCGCCAGGAGCGCGTAGGCCGTCTCGGGCGAGGGCAGGAGCGTCTGCCGCCCGCCGGCGGCAAGGCTCCGGAGCAGCTCGCCGATGGTCGGGATGAGCACCAGGAGGGAGGCCAGCGAGAGCCAGGCGATGAGCGCGGCAGCCCGATCGCCGAGGGCGATCGGCGGCCAGACGATGGCCATCGCGGCCAGGACCGCCGGCACCATGGCGCTGGCGCGTACCCACAGGTCGGCGGGGCCGCCGGGGTGGTAGCCGACCACGACGGACAGGCCGGCGATGAGCCAGAGGATGACCATGAGCCCGGCCAGGAGGCGAAGCTCCAGGAAGCGAACGCGCATGCCGCCGACCAGCGTAGCGCAGGCCCCCGCCGCCCATGAGGCGCGGTCCGTGAC
>JBIOIE010000208.1:0-2884 GCA_044449605.1 Candidatus Limnocylindrales bacterium
CACGAAACGGGTGATGACGCCCGAGGCCTCGAGCGCCCCGGCTGCGATGATCGGGGCCAGGCCGCGCCGCGCTGCCGGGCTGGCGCGCCGCCAGCGGCGGATGAGCAGGAGCATGACCATCGTGCCCAGCACGCCGCTGACGAGCAGGGCCAGGCTGGTCAGATCCGCCCCGAGGCCGGGGACGTCGATGACCCGGAAGGGATTGGCCGGGCAGCCCCGGCAGTACGGGTCCGCGGTCGTGTCGAGGCTCACGATCGAGCCGGCCACGAGGAGGATGTAGAAGGCCAGGATCGATCTGGCGCCGGTCCGTTCCGGGCTCGGTCCCAGGCGGCCGGCGGGGAAGGACAGGAGCACGTAGGCGAGGGCGACCTCGTTGATACCCAGGAACGCCCGAGACGCGACCGCCACGACCGCCACGGGCACGCCCCGCGCCATGGCCACGAGGATGCCCGCCCCGACGGCCATCATCAGGCGGCCCGCGGGGTTCTCGGGCCGGCGGCGCCAGGCGATCGCGCCGGTCACGAAGTAGGCCGCCGCGGTGGCCGCGAACTCCCAGGGCGGCACGATCGTGGCCTGCGCACCCGCCGAGGTGATCACGGCCAGGGCGACGGCCCCGGCGCAGCCCAGCGCGGCCAACAGGATCGGGATCGCTGGCCCTCGTCCTCCCATCGGGCTATCGTGGCTCGCCCGCTGCCGCTCGTCCAGATGCTCGCGCCGGTACACTTGGACCCGACGAGCCCGGCACGACGCGCAGGAGGTCAGCGGCCCTGGCGGACCACGAGCGAGCGGCGCCCCAGAAGCGCGGCAAGACGGTCCACGGCGAGCCGGCCAACGCGGGCCATCGCGTCCTGGCCCCGGACGACGCCGAGGTCGAGGCCTACCTCGAGACGGCGCTCAACGCGCCCCCGCCCGATCGCTCGGCGGAGGAGGGGCCAACGGCCGGCGGGGCCAGCGACGCCGGGTCGACCGGCCCGGACACCGTCGTCGTCCTCGACTTCGGCAGCCAGTTCGCCCAGCTCATCGCCCGTCGGGTGCGCGAGCTGCACGTCTACTCGGAGCTGCTCCCCCACGACACGCCGTGGGCCGAGATCGAGCGTCGCAAGCCCGTCGCCATCGTCCTCTCGGGCGGCCCCAGCTCGGTCTACGACAGCGGCGCCCCGCGGCCCGACCCGGCGGTCTGGGCGGCCGGCATCCCGGTCCTCGGCATCTGCTACGGCGCCCATCTCATGACCCGCGAGCTGGGCGGTGAGGTCGTGCCCGTCGCCCTGCGCGAGTACGGCCCCGCGTCGGTCACGGTCACCGAGCCCGGCGGCCTCTTCGCCGGCATGGCCGATCAGCAGCCCGTCTGGATGAGCCACGGCGACTCGATCACCCGGCTGCCGGCGGGCTTCCGGGCCACGGCCGCGACCGCGTCGACGCCCTTCGCCGGCCTGGCCGACCCGGAGCGGCGACTCTTCGGCATCCAGTTCCACCCCGAGGTCGCGCACACGCCCGGTGGCCGCGAGGTGCTCCGCAACTTCGTCGTCGGCATCGCCGGCGCCCGGCCGACCTGGACCCCGGCCAACTTCATCGGATCGACGGTCGCGGCCATCCGCGCCCGGGTCGATGCCCACGCCCGGGCCACCGGTTCGGACGGGGCGGTCATCTGCGCCCTCTCCGGCGGGGTCGATTCAGCCGTTGCCGCGGCGCTCGTCCAGCGGGCCGTCGGCGACCGGCTGACCTGCATCTACGTCGACCACGGCCTCATGCGCAAGAAGGAATCCGAGCTGCTGCGCACGACCTTCGACGCGCACCTGGGCATGCGCCTGGTGATGGTCGACGCGCGCCGGCGCTTTCTGGCCCGGCTGGCCGGCGTCGAGGACCCCGAGCAGAAGCGCCGGATCATCGGCGACGAGTTCATCCGCGTCTTCGAAGAGGAGGCCGCCAAGCTCGGGCGCATCGACTTCCTGACCCAGGGCACGCTCTATCCCGACGTCATCGAGTCGACCACGCCGGAGACGAAGGCCGCCCAGAAGATCAAGACCCACCACAACGTGGGTGGCCTGCCGGCCGACATGCGCTTCCAGCTCATCGAGCCGCTGCGCCATCTCTTCAAGGACGAGGTCCGGGCGGTCGGCGTCGAACTGGGCCTGCCCGAGGCGATGGTCCTGCGCCAGCCCTTCCCGGGCCCGGGCCTGGCCATCCGGATCATCGGCGAGGTGACCGCCGAGCGGCTCGAGACGCTGCGCGAGGCGGACTGGATCGTCATCGACGAGATCAAGGCGGCCGGCCTCTACCGCTCGCTGTGGCAGTCGTTCGCGATCCTGACGCCGGTCCGCAGCGTGGGCGTGATGGGCGACGGGCGCACCTACGCGAACGTCGTGGCCATCCGCGCCGTGACCAGCGAGGACGGCATGACCGCCGACTGGGCGAAGCTCCCCTACGACGTGCTGGCCCGCATCTCGAGCCGCATCGTCAACGAGGTCCCGGGCGTCAACCGGGTCGTTTACGACATCAGCAGCAAGCCGCCGGCGACGATCGAGTGGGAGTGACCATCGGGGTATTGGCGGCTGGGACCTCCAGCCGTTAGAGTCGCTGCCGTGACCGAACCGGAGCCGCCCAGCTCCACCCCCGCGCTAGATCCCGACGTCATCCACTTCGGGGAGACGAAGCCGCAGGCGATCGTCTGCGCCTGGTGCGGGTCGCCGCTCCCATCCGCCGATCTGGAGTCCTGCCCGCACTGCGGTGCGCAGCTCAAACAGATGGACGAGACGCTCGATGTACCCGGCGTCACGACCCTCGGCCCAGAGGCAATCCGCCTCCTCGAGATCGCCGAGGAGAAGCGGCTGCGGAAGCTCAAGCAGCCACGCCCGGCGAACGCCGCGGCCGCCGTTGCCGCCGGCCC
>JBIOIE010000209.1:0-2858 GCA_044449605.1 Candidatus Limnocylindrales bacterium
TCTGGCTGACGCAGTCCAACGAGGTCTGGCTGGAGAAGTACGGCTCGGTCTGAGCGACCGCCCGTCCACGACCGATCGCCGACGATGACCCGGCGCGCGGCCGGACTGGTAGCGTCAACGCCATGAGTGCCAGCACCGGCGGCGCGGGCCTGGTCGCAGCGCCCGCGCCGCGACCGGGGCCCGTTCGCGCGTTCCTCCGGTCGCCGTTCGACCCGGCTACGTGGCGGGCCAGCCTGGCCATCCCGCTCGGATTCGGGATCGCCATCGTGTCGATCAGCCTGCTGAGCTCGCTCTTCTCGATCGGGGGCTCGCTGCTGATCGTGCTGATCGGGATCCCGTTCATCGGCCTCGGCGTCGAGTGCTCCAGGCTCTTCGCCCGGGTCGAGCGCTGGCGCATGACGCTGGTCGATCCCCGGCCGTTGCTGGCGCACCCCTACCGCCACTTCGAGCCCGGCCCGCGCTCACCGTACGGCCCCTGGATCCGCCAGTGGGCCGAGGCCGAGTTCCTGGACCAGAACCGCTGGCGCGATGTCGTCTACGCCGTCGTGTCGTTCCCGCTCACGATGCTCGAGTTCATCGTCGCGGTCACGCTGTGGGCGCTGGCCCTCGCTCTCGTATCGGCGCCCGCGATCTACCTCGTCCTGGTGTCGGCGGGCGCCGATTTCACGATCTTCCTGGGGGCACCGGTCGACCTGGCGCCGGGGGCCGTCATCGCGACCGTCGTCGGCCTCGTCCTTGTGCCGGTGGCCGCGTCCGTCTCGCGTGGCCTGATGGTCATGCACCGGGCAGTCGTCGAGGGCCTGCTGTGCACGAGCCCGAGCAGCGCCCTGCGCCAGGACGTCGAGCGGCTGCGCGGAACCCGGTCGGCGGCCCTGGAGCTCGAGGCGAACGAGCTCCGGCGCATCGAGCGCGACCTGCATGACGGGGCGCAGCAGCGACTGGTCATGCTCGCGATCGACCTCGGCCGAGCCTCGGACCAGATCGACGCGGATCCCGCGTCGGCCAAGGTGCTCGTCACCGACGCCCTCGACCAGACGCGCCAGGCGCTGGCCGAACTGCGCGACCTCGTTCGCGGCGTCTCGCCGTCGATCCTCGTCGATCGAGGCCTAACGGCCGCGCTCGGCGCGGTGGCTGGCGGTTGCCCGGTGCCGACGGTCGTGGACAGTGAACTCGCCAGCGGCGAGCGGCTGCCGGCGGCCGTCGAGCGGGCGGCCTACTTCGTCGTCGCCGAGGCCCTGGCCAACGTCGCCAAGCACAGCGCCGCCACAGGCTGCGAGGTCAGGCTGCAGCGCGAACCGGGCCGGGTCCTCGTGGAGGTACGTGACGATGGCGCCGGCGGCGCGACGGTGCGGCCCGGTGGCGGCCTGGCCGGCCTGCGTGACCGCGTCCAGGCGCTCGACGGCACGCTGGCTGTCTCGAGCCCTATCGGCGGTCCCACCGTGATACGGGTCGAGCTCCCGACGGGCCCGGCCGGGTAAGGACCCGCCCGGCCACCTGAACCCGGCCGCAGGTCAGGTGGCCGTGTCCGTGGTTCGGTCGCCCTCGGCCCGCGGAACCCGAGCGGCCAGCCACGCCACAGCCGCCACCGCCAGGACGACGATCGCCGCCCCGATCCACTGGCGCAGGTCGAGCCGTTCGCCGAGCCCGGCTCCCGCCGCGATGCCGAAGACCGGGATGAGGTAGAACGACACCGCCGCCACCGACGCCGGGACATGCCGGAGAGCGGACAGGTAGAACCAGTAGGCGAGCCCGTAGTAGAAGACGCCGGACCCAACGACGCTCACCGCGCCGACGACCGTCAGCCCGTCCGGCCAGACGCGGCCACCGAGCAGCCCGATCGCGACGAGGACGACCAGCGCAAGCGCGAGCGCGTAGACCTGCTGGACGACGACGACTCCCATCGTCGATTCGGCCGCCGGGAGGAAGCGGCGGGCTACCACCGTGTAGGCGGCACAGCACGCCACCCCGGCCAGGGTGAGCAAGACGCCCGGCCATTGCCCAGCGCTCGCCGGGTCGTACAGGACCAAGACCATCCCGGTGACCGCCACGGCTGACAGGCCGACCAGCGCGCGGCCGCCGCGCTCGCCGAGGAAGGCGGCAGCGAGGACGAGGATCATCACGGGTTCGACGGCCCACAGGAGGACCGACAGGCTGGCCGTGATCGAGACAAGACCCAGCAGGCTGAGCGAGTAGGCGAGACCTGGATTCAGCAGGCCAAGGCGCCCGAGGAGTGACGATCGCGCGGCCGGGTTGAGGTTCTCGCCGCGCCCGCGCATGAGCAGGACCAGGACGGTGACGCTGACCGCGAGCTGGATCGGCAACAGGGTGAGTGGAGGAATCTCGGCGACGGCGCGCTTGCTGATGGCGGTGCCGGCGCCCCAGGAGGCCGCGGCGAGCGTCAGGTAGAGGGCAACCCGCCGATTTGCGGACAGGCCGGACATGTCGATGCTCCGTGCTGGAGAGGACGCGAGTCGGACAGCGTGGCTGTCGAACTCGCCCCTTCGTCGTCACAGCAGGAGTAGCCGGGCACCCGCCGCCGGAGACGCCGTTGGCGTCCGAACCTGATCACGGGACCAGTATGGGCCGGGCCGCAGCCGTCGCGTCAGCGCGCGCAGCGCCGAACAGGCGCGGCCGGAGGCGCATGGCTCCCCAGACGAGGGCGAGCATCACCGGCACCTCGATGAGCGGGCCGACGACGGTGGCGAGGGCAACCGTCGGGCTGAACGCCGTGATCGCGATCGCGATGGCGATCTCGAAGTCGCGCCCGGTCGAGTTGAACGCCACTGCGACCGCGTCCTCGAAGGTGAAGCCGAGTCGGGCCCCCACCAGGTAGACGACGCTGAAGATCGCCAGGAAGA
>JBIOIE010000210.1:0-2856 GCA_044449605.1 Candidatus Limnocylindrales bacterium
ACGCTGGTCCTGACGACCCACTACATGGACGAGGCGGAGCAGCTCTGCGACCGGCTCGTGGTCATGGACAAGGCCACGATCGTGGCCGCGGGCTCGCCGCGCGAGCTCATCGAGCAGCACGCCTCGCGCGAAGTCGTCGAGATGCGCTTCGCCGACGGGATGCAGGCGACGGCCGGCCCGGCCCTCGAGGCGCTTGGCCCGCCGCTCGAGCGCATCGAACAGCGACCCGACCGCGTGCTCATCTACGCCTCGGACGGGGAGGCGGCCGTCGAGCGCGTCCACGCCGCCGGCATCCGTCCCGAGACGTCCCTCATCCGGCGCTCCTCGCTGGAGGACGTCTTCCTCCGCCTGACCGGCCGCACCCTGATCGACTGATGAGCGCACTGTCCGCGGCCCAGCCGGGCCTGGCCGTCCTGCAGCACAACATGTGGGTCTACCGCCGAACGTGGCGGGGCTCGATCTTCAGCTCGTTCCTGACGCCGGTCCTGTTCCTGCTCGCGATGGGCCTCGGCATCGGCACGCTCGTCGGTGGCCGCGGCTCGTCCGGCGGCGGGCTGCCGGGCGGGGTCAGCTACGTCGCCTTCCTGGCGCCCGGGTTGATGGCCGGCGCCGCGATGCAGACGGCATCGTTCGAGTCGACCTTCCGGACCATGATCGGCATCGAGTGGCGGAAGGGTTTCCATGCCATGCTGGCCACGCCGCTGCGGGTCTGGGACGTCCTTTTCGGCGAGCTGGGTTACCTCGGCTTCCGGCTGCTGACGATCGCCACAGCCTTCTTCGTGGTCATGGTCGCCTTCGGCGTGCCCCGCGGGCCTCTCGCCGTGCTGGCCATCCCGGCGGCCGTGCTGACCGGCTTTGCCTTCGGTCCCCTGATCATCGCCTTCTCAGCGACCCTCAAGGGCAACACCAACGGCTTCAACATGCTCTTCCGCTTCGTGATCATGCCCCTCTACCTGTTCAGCGGCACCTTCTTCCCGATCGAGCAGTTGCCGGTCGCACTGCGAGCCGTGGCCTGGCTGAGCCCGCTCTACCACGGCGTGGCGCTGTCCCGCGACCTGACCCTGGGCAGCGGCGACGCGGTCCTGTCGGCGGCCCACCTGGCGGTCCTCGTCGGCTTCGCTGCCGTCGGCGTCGTCCTCGCCCAGCGCAACATGAGCCGGCGGCTGGTCACGTGACGGCCGGGGTCCGCCCGCGCGACTTCCTGGCCCTGCCCCTGCCCGGGCTGGGGGGCCGGCACCTCGTGGAACGCAACGTCCTCGTCTATCGGCGGACGTTCTGGGTCATCTTCTCGGGCTTCTTCGAGCCCCTCTTCTACCTGCTGGGCATCGGTTTCGGGCTGGGCGCCCTGATCGGCACGGTCACGGGCCCGAATGGGACGCCGATCTCGTACCAGCTCTTCATCGCCCCGGCGCTGATGGCGACCTCGGCCATGAACGGGGCCATCTACGACAGCACCATCAACGTCTTCTTCAAGCTGAACTTCCAGCGCACCTACGACGGGGTGCTGGCCACGCCGCTCGGGGTCGTCGACGTCGCTGTCGGCGAGATCGGCTGGGCGCTCATCCGGGGGACGCTCTACTCGATCGGCTTCATCGTGGTCATGTTCGCACTCGGACTCGTGGCCTCGCCGCTGGCCATCCTGGCCGTACCGGCGGCGATGCTCATCGGCTTCGCCTTCGCGGCGGTGGGCATGGCCGCCACGACGTTCATGCGCAAGATCCAGGACTTCGACATGCTCAACCTGGTCCAGGTCCCGCTCTTCCTGTTCTCAGCGACGTTCTTCCCGCTGTCGGTCTATCCGCCGGCCCTCCAGGTCATCGTCCAGCTCACGCCGCTCTACCACGGCATCGCCCTCATCCGGGAGCTGACGCTGGGCATCGTGGGGCCGGATCTGCTCGTCCACGTCGCCTATCTCGTCGTCATGGGCGTGATCGGCCTGGCGATCTGCTCCCGGCGCCTCGGCTACCTGCTCCGGAAGTAGTGCGGGCCGGGTGTCGCCGGGCGGCCGCGGGGCCCCTACCCCGCGATCGGGTTCGCGGCCTCCCAGCGCTCGACGACCGCGTCGAGCCGGTCGAAGACGACGCCTTCGAGCGCCTTCGCCTCGGCGATGAAGCGCTCCAGCATGGCCATCCGCGAGCCGCGCCCGACCGCCTCGGGGTGCATCGTGATCGTGAGCACGCCGCCGGGCTCGTGCTCCCAGGCATAGCGCAGGTCGCCCAGCCAGATCTCGAGCACCTTGGAGGGCGCCGACATCGGCCCCACCGCGCCGGCGCCGGGCTCGAAGTGAGGCCAATCGTCGAGGCTCCAGCTGATGGGCGCCTCGATGAGCCGGCCCGGCGTACCCAACCGGCTGACGCCCGCGGCCACGTCGTGGACATCACCAAGGCGCACCCGGTGAAGGCGCACGTCGTCGTCCATGAGCGAGGAGTCGTAGGCGAAGCCGAACTCCTGGACGATGGCCAGCGTCTGGCTGGTGAGTCCCCAGTAGGGGGCCCGGAAGCCGCGCGGCGCACGGCCCCAGGCGGATGTCAGGGCGTCGATCGCGCGCCGGATCACGGCCCGTTCCTGGTCCGGGATGAGGATCGTCAGGTCCTCGTGCAGCCAGCCGTGGCAGGCCAGCTCGTGGCCTGCGTCGACGACGGCCGCCACGCTCTCGGGGAAGGTCTCGACGGTGTGGCCGGGGATGAACCAGGTACTCGGGATCGACTCGCGCTGGAGCAGCTCGAGGATGCGCCGAACGCCCACCCGGGGGCCGAACTCGCCCCGCGAGATGCCCATCGGACCGTCGCCCCGGCGCACCTCGGCGGAGATGGCGTCGTGGTCGAAGGTCAGGGCCACGGTCAGGCGGGCGGTCAT
>JBIOIE010000211.1:0-2849 GCA_044449605.1 Candidatus Limnocylindrales bacterium
CCAGCGCAGCCGCTCGGAGGCGGCGAAGGCGAGGTAGTCGGCGAGCGCGTCGCGCATCGCGTCGACGAGCCCCGGCATCGTGCGCGGGTCGGAGTGGGGCTCCCACCACAGGCCCAGGATCGTCACCGAGCGGGTCGCCCGTTCGATGCGCGGCTCGATGCGGTCGACGAGGCGGTCGCCGTAGAGGTTGGGCAGGACGTAGTAGCCCCGGCGGCGCTTGGCCTCGGGCACGTAGACCTCCCAGACGTACTCGAAGCCGTAGAGCTGGCGCAGCAGGTCGCGATCCCAGCACAGCGGGTCGAGCGGGGCCAGGAAGGCGACGCCGGGCTGCGTGCCCCCTGGCGGCATCCCGGCGGCCACTTCCGCCTCGGCGCGCTCGAGGTCGGGCAGCGAGCGGGCGGTCACGTAGCGCTCCCCCTTGAGGCCTTCGACGGCGACGGCTGCCAGGGTCCCGTCGGCCAGCATCGCCGCCCGCAGGCGGGCCCGGAGCGGTGCGGCGTCGAGCGTGCCGCTCTCGTCGTGCCGGCGCACGCCCGACCACAGCTCCGCCTGGCCGCCCCCGCCGAGGAGGCCACCGGCCTGGTAGCGCGAGAGGAGCTTGTGGCGGAGCTGCTCCATCTCTGGGACCTGGATGGCGAGGAGGCCAGCCGGGTAGAGGCGCTCGACGAGGTCGTAGTAGCGGCGGTTGCCGTCGCGCCTGGCGAGGGCGATGATGCCCGACTCCCAGAGCGCCTCGAGGACCGCCCGGACCTGGTTCGTCGGGCCCCAGTACCAGTCGATCGCCGGCCCGCGCTCGAAGTCGAGGGTCGACAGCGGACCCTCGGCCCGGATGCGCTCGACGATCCGCGCGGCGATCTCGGCCTCCTTGGCCAACGTGCCCCGGGCGTGGATCCGGCGGGCGCGGTCCCAGCTGATCCGGTAGTAGGGCAGCTCGGCGGTGGGCAGGATGCAGAGCGCCTTGTTGTAGGCCTCGAAGAGGACACGCTGCTCGTAGAGCAGCTCGTCGGTCCAGCTGGAGCGGTAGCCGGCGATGCGCGCGTGGAGGACGAGATCGTGGTTGCGCCCGGCCACGCCGAGGGGGTCGAACTGGAATGAGCCGAGCTGCTCCATGACCCGGATGACGCTCTCGGGCTCAGGCGGCAGCGCCCGAGGCGGCGCCAGACGATGGTGCAGGGCGAGGTAGCGCCGGGCGACAGGGGCGCTGAGGGGACGGGTCTCGGGCACCCTCGGATGGTACGGCCGAGGGGCCGTGGCCGGGTTCGGGGAGTCGGCTCCCTATACTCCTCACGATGGCCACGCAGCGGGATTACTACGACGTCCTGGGGGTGCCCCGCGGGGCTTCGGACGCCGAGATCAAGCGGTCCTTCCGCAAGCTCGCCCAGCAGTGGCACCCGGACGTGAGCACCGAATCGGGCGCCGACGAGCGCTTCAAGGAGATCAACGAGGCCTACCAGGTCCTTTCCGATCCCCAGCGCCGGCAGGCCTATGACCTGTTCGGGCACGCCGGCGTGGGTGGTGCCGCCGACGGTTTTCCGTTCAGCGGCGTGCACGGCTTCGGCGACCTCTTCGACGCGTTCTTCGGACAGGGCGCCCAGGGTGCTTCCCGCCGCGGCCGTCCGCCGCCCGGCTCGGATCTGCGCTACGACCTTCACCTGACCTTCGCCGAGTCCATCTCCGGGGTCGAGAAGGAGATCGAGTTCTCGGCCCGGGGGCGCTGCGAGACGTGCTCCGGCAGCGGCGCCGAGGTCGGCACCTCGCCCATCACCTGCCCCACCTGCGGCGGCTCGGGCGAGGTCCGCAGCGTCCGCTCCACGATGCTCGGCCAGATGGTCAGCGTCGTGCCCTGCGCGCGCTGTGGCGGCCTCGGCAAGATCGTCGAGAAGCCGTGTCCGGTGTGCCGTGGCGACGGTCGCACCGAGCGCAAGCGCAAGCTGCGGGTGAGCATCCCGGCCGGCATCGACGACGGCCACCAGGTCCGTCTCTCGGGCGAGGGCGAGGCCGGGCCGCGCGGCGGGCCGGCCGGCAACCTCTATGTCGTCGCTCACGTCGCCGAGCACGGCCGGCTGAAGCGCCAGGAGTCGGAGCTGTATCTGGAGCTGCCCATCTCGATGGCCCAGGCGGCCCTCGGCGCGCGCATGAAGGTGCCGACGGCGGACGGCGAGGAGGAGATCGAGATCAAGGCCGGGACCCAGCCCGGGACCGAGATCCGGCTGCGCGGCCGAGGCGTGCCCCATCTCCGCCGTCCCGGCTCGCGGGGCGACCTCCACGTGCTCGTCGACGTGGCCGTGCCCACCCACCTGACCAAGCGCCAGCGCGAGCTGCTCGCGGAGTTCGCCGCCGAGAGCGGCGAGGCGGCCAACGGCCGGGGCGAGAAGGGCCTTCTCGGCAAGGTCAAGGACGCGATCAGCTGACCCGCCCCGGCGGCACCTGGCTGGAGCTGGCGGTCGAGGCCGACAACGAGGCGGTCGAGGCGGTCGCCGAGATCCTTTCGCGGGTCGCGCCCGGCGGGGTGTCCGTCGAGGCCGCCTTCGAGCTGACGGACGAAGGCCTGGCGGCGCGGGTCGACCCGTCCCGCCCGGCCACCGTCCGGGCGTACCTGCCCGCCGCCGACCCGGCCGCCGTGCAAGCCGGCGTAGCGGCCGTGGAACGCGATCTCGGCCACCTCCAGGCCTTCGGGCTGCGCCCCATCGGCGAGTTGCGCACGCGCCAGGTCGACGAGGAGGAGTGGGCCCAGGCCTGGAAGCGCTACTTCCCGCTGCTCCGCCTCGGCCGGCGCCTGGTCATCCGGCCGACCTGGCGGCGGCACCGCGCAACCGGGGACGAGGTCGTGCTGGCGCTCGACCCGGGGA
>JBIOIE010000212.1:0-2834 GCA_044449605.1 Candidatus Limnocylindrales bacterium
GAGAGCTCGATGTCGACGTAGTCGCGCAGCCAGGAGATGGGCACGCGCATCAGAACTGCTCCAGGAAGCGCAGATCGTCCTCGAGGAAGTAGCGGATGTCGTTGATGCCGTAGCGGAGCATCGCGATGCGGTCGACGCCCATGCCGAAGGCGAAGCCCTGGAAGCGCTCGGGGTCGAGGCCGCCGTTGGTCAGGACCACCGGGTGGACCATGCCCGCGCCGAGGATCGTCATCCAGCCGCTGCGCCCGCAGGCCGGACAACCGGCCCCGTCGCAGATGACGCAGCTGATGTCGTACGCCACCGAGGGCTCGGTGAAGGGGTAGTAGCCGGGCCGGAAGCGGGTGGCCCGCCCGGCCCCGAACAGGGCGTGGGCGAACTCGTCGAGGAGGCCGCGCAGGTGGGCCATCGTCGTGCCCTCGTCGACCATGAGGCCCTCGACCTGGAAGAACTCGAAGCCGTGGCTGGCGTCGATCGCTTCGTAGCGGAAGCAGCGCCCCGGCAGCAGCGCCCGGATCGGGGGCTGCGCCTGGCGCATCACCCGGATCTGGCCGGGCGAGGTGTGGGTGCGCAGGAGCAGCCGCTGGTCACCGCTCGCCGGCCCCTCGAGGTAGATCGTGTCCCACAGGTCCCGGGCGGGATGATCGGCCGGGATGTTGAGGGCTTGGAAGTTGAGGAACTCGGTCTCGACCTCGGGACTCTCGTAGGTCACGAACCCGAACTGGGCGAAGATACGCGCGATCTCGCGCACCGTCTCGATGAGCGGATGGAGCGAGCCGCGCCGTAAGGGCCGGCCGGGCAGCGTCGGGTCGAGCCGCTCGGCGGCCAGGCGCGTCTCGAGGGCGGCCGCCTCGAGCTGTGCACGCCGCTCGGCGATGGCGACCTCGAGGGTCGTCCGCACCTCGTTGGCGATCGCTCCGACGCGCGGCCGGTCGGCGGCCGCGAGGGCGCCGATGCCGCGCAGGATGGCCGTCAGCTGGCCCTGCTTGCGGCCGAGGGCGGCCGTCTCGGCCGTTTCGAGGGCCTCCAGGTCGCCGGCTGCAACGACGGCCTGTAGGGCCTGCTCGCGCAGTGTCGCCAGTTGGTCCGTGAGCGAGGCGAGATCCACGGCGGACGGCTCGGTGTGCCGTCAGGCCGGGCGAGCGACTCCGACGATGCGGGCGAACGTCGCCGCATCGCGCACGGCGATGTCGGCCAGGACCTTGCGGTCGAGGGCGACGCCGGCGGTCTTCAGCCCGTTGATGAGCTGACCGTAGGTCGTGCCGTTGAGACGCGCAGCGGCGTTGAGCCGGACCACCCAGAGACTGCGCAGCTGGCGCTTGCGCTGCTTGCGGCCCACGTAGCTGTAGGCCATCGCGTGGAGGAGCGCTTCACGCGCCGGCCGGATGAGCCGTGAACGCGTGCCCTTGCGGCCCTCGGCCGCCTTCAGCAGGCGCTTGTGACGTTTGTGGGCGGCGACGCCGCGCTTGACCCGTGCCATCGGTTCGATCGACTCCTAGAGGTAGGGCAGCATGCGCCGGACCTGCGCCGCATTGACCGGGTTCAACGTCGCCTTGCCGGACATGCGCCGGGTGCGCCGCGACGACTTGATCTCGAGGTGGTGACCCTTCCAGGCCTTGACCCGCACGACCTTGCCGCTGCCGGAGACGCCGAAGCGCTTCTGGGTCGCCTTGTGGGACTTCATCTTGGGCACGTCGATCAGTCTCCTGCGGGTGGCGGCGGGGCGGCGGCCGCCTGGCTGGCGACGGCCGGGGCGATATCGGCGGCGGTGAGGGCGGGCGCGGCTGGTGCTGCGGGCGTGGCGACGGCCCCGTCGGTGGGACCGGCCCCGTGGATCTTCGGCTTGTGGGTCGAGGCCATGACGATGAACATCGACTTGCCCTCGAGGAGCGGCTGCCGCTCGATGACCCCGTGCTCGGCGACCTGCTCGGCGAACTTCAGGAGCAGGTCCCGGCCCAGGTACGCGTGGGTCAACTCGCGTCCCCGGAACCGGCAGGTGACCTTGATCCGATCCCCCTCCTCGAGGAACTCGATGGCCCGCCGGGCCTTGGTGTCGAAGTCGCCCTTCCCGATCTTCGGGCTGAGGCGGATCTCCTTGAATTCGACCGACCGCTGGTGGCGGCGGGCCTCCTTCTCTCGGCGCGTCTGTTCGTACTTGTACTGACCGTAATCGAGGAGCCGAACCACCGGTGGCGCCGCCATGGGCGCCACTTCGACCAGGTCGACCCCCCTCTCCTGCGCAAGCCTGAGCGCTTCGCCGGTGGCCATCACCCCCAACTGGCCCCCGTCTTCGTCCACCACCCGCACCTGCGGCACGCGGATCAGCTCATTGATGCGCAGATCTCGACTCAGGCTCGTTCCTCTTCCATGCGGTCTCGGCGGCGCAGCGGGCGTGCCGGCGCGAGGTGCCGGGGGCGTCCGTTGCCCGCGGGACTATAGCACGGGCGTTCCGAGCGTCGCAATCGAGTCGGCCATGGCCGGGCCGAGTCCTGCATGCCCTTCGGCAGCGGCGTTCAGGCTCGCCGGGCGAGGGCGTCGCCGGCCAACCGATCGACCAGCTCCGACCACGCGGCGACGGGCTGCTGCTCGCCGGCGCGCGTCCGGGGCGACGCGGTCCGCGCCTCGACCTCGCGGTCGCCGAGCACGAGCATGTAGGGCACCTTCTGCTCCTGGGCGAGGCGGATCTTGTTCTGCATCCGGTTCGAGCTGTCGTCCACCTCGACCCGCAGGCCACGGCCCCGGAGCAGACCGGCGAATTCGCGGGCGGCGTCAACGTGCCGATCCGCGATGGGCACCACGACGGCCTGGACCGGCGCGCACCAGAACGGGAAGGCGCC
>JBIOIE010000213.1:0-2825 GCA_044449605.1 Candidatus Limnocylindrales bacterium
AGCCGGGCCAGATGACCGAGGAGTGTGTCCTCACCGTCTGGCGGAAGCAGGAGGGCGAGGCGGTCCACAAGGGCGACGTCCTGTTCGAGATCGAGACCGACAAGGCGGCCATGGAGGTCGAGTCGTTCGACGAGGGCGTGCTCCTCAAGCGCATCGTCCACGAGGGCGAGACCGTGCCGGTCAACGCCGTGTGCGCCTGGGTCGGTGCCCCCGGAGAGGCGATCCCTGAGCTGGCACCGGCGGAGTTCGTGCCGGCGGAGGTCGCATCTGCGCCGGCCGCAGCGAATGGCTCTTCGCCGGAGGCCGCCGCCCCGGTGGTGGTGGCCGCTCCGGTGCCCCTCGCGGTCCACGGTGACCGGTTGCGTATCAGCCCTCGGGCGAGCCGGCTGGCGGCCGAAGCCGGCCTCGACCCGCGCACGATCATCGGCAGCGGGCCCGGTGGGCGGGTCCTGGAGCGGGACGTCGTGGCCGCGCGCCAGGCCGGCCCCGCGTCGCCCACCAGATCGACCCCGGCGCCAGCGCTCCCGGCGGCCGTCGTCCTGGGCGAGGAGGAACCTCGGCCCTTGAGTCGCATGCGCCGGGTCATCGCCGAGCGGCTGACCCGGAGCTTCACGACCGTGCCCCACTTCACGGTCACGGTGGCGGTCGACGTAACCCGCATCGAGGCCGAGCGGCGCCGGCTCAAGACGGTCGGCGCCGGCCTGAGCGTCACTGACTTCGTCCTTGCGGCCACCGCCCAGAGCCTCGTGGAGCTGCCCGACGTCAACGCCCGGACCGACGGCACGTCGGTCTGGCAGCGGCGCCGGGTCCACCTCGGGCTGGCCGTGACCCTGCCGACGGGGCTGGTCGTCGTCGTCATCCGCGACGCCGATCGGCTGACCCTCGCCGAGCTCCACGAGCAGGCCGCCAGCCTGGCCGCGGGTGCCCGGGCGGGCACCCTCGGCCCCGACGACATGACCGGCAGCACGTTCACGGTCTCGAACCTGGGCATGTTCGGGGTCGACGAGTTCAGCGCGATCATCAACCCCGGCGAGTCGGGCATCCTGGCCGTCGGCAGCGCGTTGCCGACCCCGGTGGCCATGGCGGAGGGGATCGCCGTGCGCACGGTCATGAAGCTGACCCTCTCGGCCGACCACCGCATGGTCGACGGGGAACTGGGTGCCCGCTTCCTCAACGCCGTGCGCCGCCGGCTGGAGGACCCCGGGTCGTTGCCCGGCGCCGGATAAGCCCGGGTCCGAAGACCGTAGAAGACCCGGTCAGGAGGCCGGCATCGCCTCCGCGAGGGGCGCCACATCGGCGGCGAAGCGTTCCACCCGGGCCACGAGCTCCTCGGGACCTGTGGCGTCGAACCAGAGCGCCAGGTGGGTCACGCCGTGCGCGGCGAAGGCGCGCACGTCGTCGGCCATCTGCTCGGGGGTGCCGCGCAGGGCGTAGGTGTCGCCGGTGGCGTTCACGAAGTTGACGCCCGCACGGGCCGTGAGCCAGGGCAGCGGCCGTCCTGCCGCTTCGGCGGCGGCCCGCACGACCGCGGCCCGCTCCCCGTAGGTCGCCGGGCTGGCGGCGCTCGACTGGTAGCCGTCGGCGAGGGTCCCGGCCCGGCGCAAAGCCGGCTCGGAGCGTCCGCCGATCACGATCGGCAGGTTGGTGCCCTGGACGGGCAGCGGCCCGAAGACGAAGTCCTCGATGGTGTTGAAGCGGCCGAGGAAGGGCTCGCTCGAGCCCGACCAGAGGTGGCGCCACAGCCGGATCGTCTCCTCGAGATACGCGCCCCGGACGCGGAAGCGCTCGGCGACGCCCACGTTCCCGAACTCGGTCCGGTTCCAGCCGATGCCGACCCCGGCGGTGACCCGGCCGCCGCTCAGCGCGTCCAGCGTGGCCAGCTCCTTGGCCAGGAGCACGGCGTTGCGCATGGGCACGACGATGACGCTGGTGCCCAGCCGAACGCGGGGGTGTCGGGCACCCAGCCAGGCCAGCGAGAGGACGGCCTCGTAGACACGGCCGTACTCTTCCTGGCCAGCATGGTCGATGAGCAGGTGGTCGGTGGTCCAGACGGTCGACCAGCCGAGGCGCTCGGCGGTCTCGGCGGCGGCTTCGAGGCCCTCGGCGCTGGCAGTGTCGCGCACGTTGGGGAGGCAGATCCCGTAGTCCATCGGCGACGATGGTATCCGAGCGCGCGGTGACCGGCCCCGAGTATCGCGTGGACACGACCGCGGGGAGCCTGTGTGACCGGCTCAGGCGGCACCTGCGCCTCGAGGACGCGCTCCTGTTCGGCTGGCTGGTGCTCGTGGCGCCGCTTCTGCCGATCTTCGGGGCGACGGCCGGCGCCAACAACGGCCCACAACCCCTGCTCGGTCTCCTCGACCTCGTCGCGCTCGTCGGCCTGGCCGCCGGCCTGGGTGCCCGGAGTGCACCGGGGGTCGTCCCCGGGCTCGTGTCCGGTGGCGACTTCCGCTACGCCTTGGGGCCGCTCGTCGGTGCGCTCTTCCTGGCCATCGACGACACCGTCGCCAACCTCGATCCCGGGGGGAGCGTCGGCCCGTTCCTCGTGCTCGCCCTCATCGGCATCGGCCTGGTCGCCCGCTTCCGGCTGCCGCCGCTGGCGGCCGCCCAGCGGCGGGCGCTGGTCACGCCCTTCATCCTGGCCACCAGCGGTTACTTCGGGCAGTTTCTCTCAGGGATCGCGCGCATCTTCGACCTTCGCCCGATCCTCGGCGACCTCACGAGCGATCCAAGGGCGGTGGCGTTCGCCCTGGCCATCGGCACGCTCGGGGTGCTCGTCTTCTACCTCATGCTCGTCTTCGCGCCGCGCCAGGTCGCCGAGCGCG
>JBIOIE010000214.1:0-2781 GCA_044449605.1 Candidatus Limnocylindrales bacterium
CCGTCGGCGATCCGCAGGTCCATCGCGTCGACGGCGACGACGTCACCGAAGCGCTTGGTGACGCCGAGCAGCTCGACCGCGTGCGGTCCATGCAGCCCGGCCACGGTTGGTGGCGGGTCGGCGAGGGCTGTCGGCGCGTCGGTCACGTGGCTCCTGTCGCGCGATCAATGTCACGGGCTCGACCTGCCGCGTGGCAGGACGCCGTGCGCCGGTTCGGAACCCGGGCGTAGCGCGCATCGTAGGGCTTCGACCCCGCTACGGCAACGGGATTCCGCGGGCTCCTCCCGCTGTCCCGCGATCCGGGCCACGGGAGCATGACTCGGCCCGAAGTCCAGGGGTTGCCCGGATTCGAGACGTGTCCGGCCCGGTTCGGTCCTTGCCTGGCCAATGGCGCCATCGGATACTGGCCGCCGGGGCGAACCGGCCGGCGCGGCGGGCGGGGCCCATTCGCGAAATACCGCCGGCGAGAGGAGGGGCCGCGGAAATGCTGAGCGTCGCACGAGCGGGCGCGGTCTCGTTCCTGCTCGCGGGCCTGCTTACCGTCGCCCTCGCCGGGCTGGCAACGGCCGGTCAACCGGTCGGGCTGGGCGGGGCGAATGTCAACGGTGAGCTCGTCATGCTCGACGTCATCCTGCTCGGTCTCGGGGCGTTCGCCCTGGCCTGGCGGCCGGGCCCGCGCCTGGCGGCCCGGTTCACGCGAGCCAGCTTCGCCATCTTCGCCCTGGGGCCCCTCGGGCTGGTCCTGGCGATGTTCGCCTCCTGGCGCCTGGCCCCGGGTTACGACAGCATGGCGGACGGACCCACCGTCATCTTCGGCGTGGCCGGCCTGATCCTCTTCCCGATCGGCGCGACACTGGTCGTGCTGGCCCTTCTGCGCGCGGCGGCCGCCGGCCGATCGTCGTAGTCGGCGTCAGCGACTGGCGATCCGCTGGGCGGCGATCATCTCGAAGCGGGCCTCATCGGCCGCCGATGGCGGCTCACCAAACGCCTGGCCGAGCGGTGGCCAGTAGAACGTGATCTCGTCGAGCGGCAGGTGCGCATAGGCCCCGACGAAGTCATCGAAAGCGTCCAGCGATTCGAACGGGTCCGTCGCCGGGCGGAAGGCAAGAACCGAGCGGGCGAGCGTGGTTGGATCGCGTCCGGCCTCGGCGCACGCCTCGTCGAGCCGGGCCATCAACCGCTCCGTCTCGACGACGGCCTCCTCGAGCGAGCGCAGGCTCGAGAGATCGGGGTGCGGGCCACCTTCGTAGACCTGGCCGCCGAGGCAGTTCCAGATATCGGCGTGCCGCGCCGCCGCCCGCAGCCCCATTGGCCCATGGGCGGCAATGACGAGCGGCGGCCCGGGGTCCGAGATTGGCCGGGGCATCGCCCCGACGACCGTCGGGTAGTACGGACCATCGTGGGCGATCGGCTGGCCGCGCAGCAGGGCGGCGAGGATGCCGGCCTGCTCGTCGAGCCGCTCGAGCGTCTCGCGGGCCGACCAGGATCCACTGCCCAGGGTCACGTTCTGTTCGGGCTCCCCAGCCCCGATCCCGAGCGCAGCCCGGCCGCCCGACAGATGGTCGAGCGTCACGACCTGGGCGGCGAGGAACGTCGGATGGCGAAGGCGGATCGTCGAGACGAGCGTGCCGATCCGCATCCGGCTCGTCTCGCGGGCGAGAGCGCCGAGCAGGGTCCACGACTCGAAGTCCGCGTACCCGGGGACGTTCAGGTCGTCGGCGATCCAGGCGCTATCAAAGCCGAGCTCCTCGAACGTCCGCCAGCGCTGGGCGATGCGCTCATACGGCCCCACGCTGAAGTTCAGAACCCCGTAGCGCATCGCGCTCCCCTCATGGCCTGGGCGTCCATTCTCTGCCATGGAGAGCGCCCGGGTCCTGGTGGAAGATCGCCAGGCGACGCCCTGATGACCGCTGCGCGTCGTGCGCAGCCAGGCCTCACTCGAGCGCCATCTCACGCAGGAGGTAGCCGAAGCTCTGGCCATCGGCGATGTGGGATTCGACCGCGATGAGGGCCGCCGCGAAGTCGGGGCTGTTGGCCGCGGCGGCAAAGCGACGATCGACGTCGCCGGCATCGTCGAAGTCCGCCTCGAAGAAGACCTCCTGCATGGTGCCCCAGTTCGATGCGCTGAAGCGGAAGGGCGGCAGGCCAGCCAAGGTCCCGGCCTCGCGCCAGGCCCGGCACGCGGTTCTGTACTCCTCCCAGTGGCCGAACTTGACCACGTCCCGGGCCAGGAAACGGACCATGTGAGTTCCTCCCTGCGACTCCTGCGTTGTGGACGTCCCTGGGGTATCGGCTCCTCAGGCCCGCATGGGCCCGGGTGACGGCTGTTGCACCGGGTCCTCGCCGGCGACCCCCAACTCGGTCGTCGACCTCAGGATCATCGGCTCGGCAGCGTCACGCGGTGTCCGGGCACCGCTCGCGACCATCGAATGGCCCGCTATCGTTTTTCTGGCGGCAGCGCGCGGGACCGGATCGGTCGCTGGCGCCGGGCGGATGGCCCGGATCCAGCCGCCCGCTGCGGCCGCCAGGGCGCGGACTCGGTAGCGGACGTCCCGGTCGGCGCGCGCTCGTCGGGGCGGGCCACCGCGCCCGCGCCGTTCGACCTCGCGCACGAGATCGGCCTGGCGCCCGCGCATGAGCTGTTGCTGCGCGTACCAGTTGTTCACGGGCCCACCGTCCCGATCCACGTCTCGGTGCCTGCGGGCGAGGTCGCTCCGCGCGAGGCGGCTCCGCTCAACGATCCGTTCGCCGCGACCGTCGTCCAGGCGCCAGTTCCGCCGA
>JBIOIE010000215.1:0-2763 GCA_044449605.1 Candidatus Limnocylindrales bacterium
GATCAACCCGGGCAACAGCGGCGGCCCGCTTCTCAACGCCGCCGGCCAGGTCATCGGCATCAACACCGCGGTCTCGAGCCAGGCCCAGGGGCTCGGGTTCGCGATCCCGATCGACGCCGCGAAGACCCTCATCGACCAGGCCCTGGGAGCGCCGGCGAGCTGAGCCCGAAGGGGCCGCGGACCGGTAGCCTCAGCTAGCTGGCACCACGGCTGCCGGCGGCCGGGATCGGCTCGGTCGACTCCGGAGCGCTCGCCTCGGCCTGGCCCTCGAACTGGGTCCGATAGAGCTCGGCGTAGAGACCGTCCGCGGCGAGCAGGTCGGCATGGGTACCTCGCTCGCTGATCCGCCCGCCGGAGATGACCAGGATCTGGTCCGCCTCACGGACGGTCGAGAGCCGGTGGGCGATGACGATCGAGGTCCGGCCGGTCAAGGCCGTCTTGAGGGCGAGCTGGACGGCCAACTCCGACTCCGAGTCGAGGTGCGCGGTGGCCTCGTCGAGGACGACGATGTCGGGGGCCTTGAGCAGGAGGCGGGCGATGGCCAGGCGCTGCTTCTCCCCGCCCGAGAAGCGATAGCCGCGCTCGCCCACGAGGGTGTCGAGGCCCTCGGGCAGCGACTCGACCAACGGCAGGATCTGGGCCGCCCGGAGGGCCTCGACCAGCTCTGCGTCGGCGGCCTCGGGCTTGGCGAAGCGGAGGTTCGAGCGGATCGTGTCGTGGAGCATGTGGGCGTCCTGGGTGACCATGCCGACGACCCGGTGGATGGAGTCGAGGGTCGCGTCGCGAACGTCGACGC
This sequence comes from Candidatus Limnocylindrales bacterium, assembly GCA_044449605.1. Classification (GTDB taxonomy): domain Bacteria; phylum Chloroflexota; class Limnocylindria; order Limnocylindrales; family CSP1-4; genus CSP1-4. The sequence continues at coordinate 797 of JBIOIE010000215.1, forward strand.
CGTCGATCCGGACGGCCCCGGTGCGCACGTCGTAGAGCCGCGGGATGAGATGGCTGATCGTCGTCTTGCCTGCACCCGACGGACCGACGAGGGCCACCAGCTGGCCCGGCAGGACCGTGAACGACACGTCCCGGAGGACCTGCTGGGTGGTCTCCCGGCCGAGGACCGCCACGGCTTCGAGGGAGGCCAGCGAGACCTCTTCGGGCCGCGGGTAGCTGAAGTCGACGTGCTCGAATTCGATCGTGGCCGGCCCCCGCGGGATGGTCACGGCGTCCGCCTTCTCGACGATCGTGGGCCGCACGTCGAGCACCTCGAAGACGCGGTCGAAGGAGATGAGGGCGGTCATGATGTCGACCTGGACGTTGGACAGGGCGGTCAGTGGCCCGTAGAGCCGGTTCAGGTAGGCGGTCAGGGCCACGAGCGTGCCGACCTGGAGGGCGCCCGTGGCCGCCAGCACGCCACCCCAGCCGTAGGCCAGAGCGGTCGCGAGGGCGGCGGTGAAGACGAGCGCGGCGCTGAACACGCGCGTGTACACGGCCCGGGTGACCCCGATGTCGCGGACCCGGCCGGCCTTCTCCTCGAAGCTCCGGATCTCGCGCTCGGGTTGGCCGAAGAGCTTGACCAGGAGGGCGCCGGCGACGTTGAAGCGCTCGACCATCGTCGAGGTCATGGCCGCGTTGAGGTCGTAGCTCTCGCGGGTGATGGCCTGGATGCGCCGGCCCACCCAGCGCGCGGGCAGGATGATGATCGGCAGCAGGGCCAGCGCGACGAGCGTGATCTGCCAGGACAGCAGGGCCATGGCCAGCAGCGTGATGGCCACCGAGATCACGTTGCCGACGACCGACGAGAACATGTCCGTGAAGGCCCGCTGCGCGTCCAGCACGTCGTTGTTGAGCCGGCTGATCAGGGCGCCCGTCTGCGTCCGGGTGAAGAACGCGATGGGCATGCGCTGGAAGTGGCTGAAGACCTTCGTGCGCATGTCGAAGATGAGCCCTTCCCCGATGCGCGCGGAGATCCAGCGCTGCCACAGGGAGAGGGCGGCGTCGGCGAGGGCCAGGCCGGCCAGGACGACGGCCAGCCCGATGACCAGCCCGGAGTTCCCGGGCAGGATGCCGTCATCGATGATGGCCCGGTAGATGAGGGGCGCAGCCGCGCTCACCAGCGCGTCCACGATGATGAGGACGAGGAAGACCAACAACGCCCGTCGGAACGGGGCCGCGAAGCGCAGGATCCGCCGGACGATGCCCGGCGAGAGCTTCTGAGCCGTGACCGTGGGGTCCCGGCGGAACGAGCGCATCAGCGCCCCGCCGCCGCCACCGCCGCCCGCTCCGCCGCGCAGGCTCATGGCGGCGTGTCCCTGCCGCCGGACGTGCCTATCATCCCGCCTGCCACGGTACACCGGAACCTGTCCCCCGCACTGAGGCGATCCCCATGGCCATGTCCCCGACCACCTTCGATGGCTTCCGGCCGGAGGCCATCCAGTTCCTGGCCGACCTCGCCGCCAACAACGAGCGGGCCTGGTTCCAACCCCGCAAGGCCGACTACGAGCGGCTCCTGAAAGAGCCCCTGGTGGCGCTCGTCGCCGCCCTGGCGGAGCGCTTCGCCGCGAGCGGCCTGCCCCTCCGGGCCGATCCCGCCCGCTCCCCGTTCCGGATCTACCGCGACATCCGCTTCTCCAAGGACAAGTCGCCCTACAAGACGAACATCGGCGCCGACTTCCCCTGGACCGGGGGCCTCGGCGGCGGCGAGAGCCGCCACGGCATGGGCGGCTACTTCCACATCGCGCCGGGCGAGATCTTCGTGGGCGGGGGCATGTGGCACCCCGAGCCCGAACGGCTGACCGCCTGGCGGCGCGCCGTCGTGAGCGACCCGAAGGCGGTCCATCGGGCCCTCGACGATCCGGCCTTCGTGAAGCTGTTCGGGACCGTCAACGGCGATGCGCTGAAGCGGGTGCCGGCGGGCTACCC
>JBIOIE010000216.1:0-2737 GCA_044449605.1 Candidatus Limnocylindrales bacterium
GGGGTGATGTCTCTCGGAGCATAGCGCGCTCCGTCGTGGCGGGCTGGACGGGCGTCATCTCTCGGTCGTTGCCCGATGGCGTAGCGTTCCAGCGTGAGCCGTGACGTCGAGGATCTGAACCGGCGTCTGCTGCGCGCCCGCGACGCCATGGACTGCGCCTACGCCGAGCCGCTCGACGTCCGCGCCGGGGCCGCGGTGGCCCATGTGTCAAAGGCGTACTTCATCCGCAGTTTCCGGGCCGTCTTCGGGGAGACGCCGTACCGTTACCTGCAGCGGCGACGGGTGGAGCGCTCGATGTTCCTCCTCCGCGAGACCGACCGCAGCGTCACCGACATCTGCCTCGACGTCGGCTTCAGCAGCCTCGGGACCTTCAGCCGCACCTTCCGGGAGATCGTCGGCCAGCCGCCCTCGGCCTACCGCCTGGGACACGGGCCGATGGTCGCGCCGAACTGCTTCCAGATGGTCCGCAGCCGAAGAAGAGTCGCCCCAGCGGCGACGGCATGAAGGGAGTCCATCGCATGCCGGATACGAAGGCGAGCACAAACCGCCCGGCCGCGCGCGGCGATCCCGAGAAGATCTGGAGCGACGAAGAGAAGGCCGCGATGGTGGAAGTCGCTCGCGAGCGGAAGGCAGCGGCGCGCCGCAGCCCCGAGAAGGAGCGGGCCGAGGGAGAGGCCGAGCTCCTCGCCAAGATCGCGGAAATGTCGGACGCCGAACGCGCGATCGCCGAGCGACTGCACGAACTGGTCACGGCGAGCGCGCCGGTGCTCATGCCGAGGACCTGGTACGGGATGCCTGCCTACGCCAAGGACGGCAAGGTCATCTGTTTCTTCCAGCCGGCCACGAAGTTCAAGGTGCGCTACTCCACCTTCGGCTTCCAGCCCGACGCGAGGATCGACGATGGCGAGATGTGGCCGGTGGCGTTCGCGCTGACGAAGCTGACCCCCGCCGACGAGGCCAGGATCGCCGCCCTCGTCAAGAAGGCGGTTGGCTGAGCAACAGCCTGAGCGGCCCGGTCGAGGGCAGAGCCCGCAGCGCGCTCGGCAGCCGGCTTCCGGCCCAGGGCTCCCGGACCGCCTAGCCCAAGAAGGCTGCGATCCGACGCCGGATGGCCTCGACGCTCAGGCCGGCCTCGGCGTCGTGCTCCTCGACCGTGCCGTAGTCGGAGACCACCCGGCGCGGCACGCCGATAGCCTCGATGCGCACCGGCCGCGGCTGGAGGGCGGCGACGATCTCGGGCACGAGCGTGCCCTCCTGGTAGGGCTCCACGAGGACGATCGAGGCACCGGGGGCGTTCGGGCCGCCGAGCGCCTCGGCGCGCAGGGTCTCGCGGTCGAAGGGCGCGACGGTCGTGCAGTAGAGGACCGTCACGTGGAGGTCCTTGGCCGCCTCGAGGACCCGGTCCAGCGTCGGCCCGACGGCGACGATGCAGGCCCGCGAACCGCGCCGGACGACCTCCAGGCGCCCGAAGTGCACCTTGCGGTCCGTGCTGTTCTGTTGGGCCGCCAGCCGGTAGTAGGTCGGTGCCCCGTCGGCGTAGGTGGCCCGGAACAGCGCGTCGAACTCGCCGGCGGTCCCGGGCACGACGATCTCCATGCCCGGCAGGGTGCGCAGGATGGGCACGTCGAGCATGCCGTAGTGGGTCATGCCGTCCGTGCCGTAGTCGTAGGACGCGCCGATGCCGACGAAGGCGCCGCCCAGGCGCTGGTAGCAGAAGTCGTCCTTGATCTGCTCGAAGGGCCGCTCGACGATGAAGGGCGTGATCGAGTGGACGACGGGGATGAGGCCTTCCAGGGCCAGGCCGGCGGCGAGGCTGACGGCGGTCTGCTCCATGATCCCGACCCGGATGACCCGCTCGGGGTGGGCGCTGGCGGCACGCTCGAAGTAGGCCTCGCTGATGTCGGCCAGGACGACGGCCAGGCGCGGATCGACCGCCATGAGAGCTTCGATCGTGGCCCCCATCTGGGTCCGCATCGTGGTCTCGGTCACGAGCCGATCTCGGCCACGACCATCATCGGCCGAACGGGGTCCGGGTTGGTCAGGGCCTTGTAGAGTGCCTCGTGGTCCCGGCCGTCGACCGTCTGCGTGGCCCAGCCGAAGGCCGCGAACTTCGCGGCGATGTCGCCCAGTGGCCGGGTGCTGGAGTGGTTGTCGACGAGGATGGCCCGCAGCTGGGGCAGTTCGAGGCTGCCGGCCAGAAGGGCGGTCTCCCAGATGCTGCCCTCGTTGGCCTCGCCGTCGCCGATGAGCACGTAGACGCGCCGGTCGGAGCCCTTGGCGCGCAGGGCGAGGGCCACCCCGACGGCCATCGGGAAGCCGTGCCCGAGCGAACCCGTGGAGATCTCGATGCCGGGCACCCGGTTGCGATCGGGATGCCCGCCCAGGATGCCTGCCCAGGTCTCGAAACGGGCCATCTCCTCGACCGGGAAGAAGCCCTTCATGGCCAGGATCGCGTAGAGGGCGACCGGCCCGTGGCCCTTGCTGAGCAGGAAGCGGTCGCGCGTCTCGGCGCGCGGATCGGCCGGGTCGTAACGCAGCACCCGGTCGTAGAGGACCCACAGGATGTCGAGCGTGGAGTGGGCGCTCGGGTCGTGCCTCTCGTCCCCGGTGGCCATCGCCATCAGCTCTTCGACGCGGGCGGGCACGCTCATCGCCGGGAGCATACGCGGCCCGCGGAGCCGCACTGCGGCCGTATCCTGCCCCCGATGCCCGACGCCATCACCCTCACCGGCCACGA
>JBIOIE010000217.1:0-2729 GCA_044449605.1 Candidatus Limnocylindrales bacterium
AGCAGACGAGCGTCCAGGACCTCCTCGACGAGCTGGATGCCTCGAAGGGCGCCTTCTACCACTACTTCGACTCGAAGGAGGCGCTCCTGGTGGCGGTCGTCGAGCGGATGACCGACGAGGCACTGGCCTCGGTCCTGCCCGTCGCCGCCGATCCGGCCCTCTCGGCGCCGCAGAAGCTCCAGCACTTCTTCGGGGGCATCGCCAGCTGGAAGTCGGCCCGCCGCGAGCTGGTGATGGCCATCCTCCGGGCCTGGATCTCGGACGACAACGCCGTCGTGCGCGAGAAGTTCTGGCGCGGCGCGACACGCAAGATGGCGCCGCTCCTGGCGGGCATCATCCGCCAGGGCCGGGAAGAAGGCCTGTTCACGGCAAGCGACCCCGACGAGGCGGCCCGGGTGCTCCTGTCCCTCATGCACGGCGCCAACGACGCGGCGGTCGAACTCTATGTCGCCCGCCAGGCTGGGACTGCCTCCTTCGAGACCATCGTGCACACCTTTGCCGCCTACAACGAAGCCCTCGAGCGCATCCTCGGGGCGCCCGCTGGATCCGTGCCCATCGGGGGCGTGGCGATCCTGCGCGAGTGGTACGCCTGACCCCCATCGACCCGACAAGGAGCCCACATGACCGCCATCATCGAGACCGAGAAGCTGACCAAGTCCTATGGATCGCAGCGCGGGATCGTCGACGTCGACCTCCAGGTCAACGCCGGTGAGGTCTTCGGCTTCCTGGGCCCCAACGGGGCGGGCAAGACGACGACGATCCGGACGATCCTCGACCTCATCCGGCCGACCAGCGGCAAGGCGAGCATCTTTGGGATCCCCTCGGATTCCGACCCGGTGGCGATCCACCGCCGCGTCGGCTACATCCCCGGCGAGTTCACGCTCTACGACCGCCTCACCGGCGGCCAGACACTGCGCTACTTCGCGAACCTCCGGGGCGGCGTGGATCCGGCCTACCAGCAGGGGCTCATCGAGCGCTTCGACATCGACCCGTCGCGCCGCTACAAGGAGCTCTCCAAGGGCAACAAGCAGAAGATCGGCCTCGTCATCGCCCTCCAGCACCAGCCCGAGCTGCTGATCCTCGATGAGCCGACCTCGGGCCTGGACCCGCTCGTCCAGCAGTCGTTCTACGAGCTGGTCCGGGAGGCCCGCGATGCCGGCCGGACGGTCTTCCTGTCGAGCCACATCCTGAGCGAGGTCGAGCGGACCGCCGACCGGGTGGCGATCATCCGCGAGGGCCGCCTGGTCAAGGTCGACAGCGTCGAGGGGCTGCGCGACCTGGCCCACCACCAGGTGGAGCTGCGCTTCGCCGGGCCGGTGCCCACCGCCGAGTTCGAGCACCTCCAGGGCGTCAGCGATGTCGTCGCCGACGACCACGTGCTGCGGATGCGCGTGTCGGGTGCCATCACCCCCGTCGTGCGCGCCGCAGCGGCGTACGAGCTGCTGGACTTCGTCAGCCGCGAGCCGACGCTCGAGGAGACGTTCCTGGCCCAGTACGGCCATGCCAGCGAGCAGCCGGCGACCCCGGCCGGGAGGGCGTGATGGCCACGACGGCTGCGCTGCTGACCCGCCCCTCGGCGGTCAGCCGGATCTACGGCCTCGGCAGCATCTACGGCAAGACGATCCGCGACTCGCGGCTGGCCTTCATCATCGCCGCCGGGTTGCTCGGCGGGCTCGCCCTCGTCATGGGCGCCGCGATCTCGAGCGTCTTCCCGACGCCCGCGTCGCGGCTCGAGGTCAACGCGCTCATCGGGGGCATGCCGCCCCAGATGGTCGACTTCTTCGGCAAGCCCGAGAAGCTGGGCACGCTGGGCGGCTATCTGACCTGGAAGTACGGCCTTCTCTTCGTCCTGACCACGTCCCTCTGGTCGATCCTGGCGCTGTCGGGGACACTCGCCGGCGAGGCCCGTCGGGGCAGCCTCGACCTCGTCGCCGTGGCGCCGTTCGGCAAGCGCCGCATCGCCCTGGAGAAGCTGGCCGCCCACCTCACGATGCTCGGCCTGGCCATGGTCGTCATGGCGGTCATGATCACGGTCAGCTCGAACGCCTACGGCGATGCCGCCCTGGGCGACCAGATCACGCCGCTGTCGGCGGTCGGCTTCGCCCTCTGGCTCGGCTTCATCGCCCTGTTCTTCGGCGGCCTCGCGTTCGCGCTGGCCCCGATCCTGGGGCGCGGCGGTGCGGCGGGCGTCGCCGGCATCGCCCTGGCGGGGCTCTGGTCGGCCAACGGCCTGGACCTCGGACCGCTCGCGGTCCTGAGTCCGTTCCGCTGGACGGCAAACCACATCCCCCTCGTGGGCGAGTACGACTGGCCGGCCCTGGCGCTCGTCGGCGTCGTCGCCGCGGTGCTCCTGGCCATCGGCGTGGAGGCGTTCAGCCGGCGCGACCTGGGGGTCACGGCAGGCTTCGGGCTGCCCCAGCTCCCGGCGGCCGTGCTCGGCGTCCGCGGTCCGACCAGCCGGGCGTTCGGCGACCAGCTGCCCCGGGCTCTGGCATGGGGGCTGGGCCTGGGCTGGTTCGGCGCCTTGCTGGCCTCGTTCGTTGGCCCGATGTCGGCCCAACTGGCCGGTGATACGAACCTGCTCAAGGTGCTCCGCACGGCCTTCCCGGGCTTCGACCTCACGTCGGCCGGCGGCTTCCTGCAGCTGTTCGTCGAACTCTTCTACATCGTCGCCGGCTTCGCCGCGGCGACGTTCGTCGCCAAGTGGGCGTCCGACGAGACCGATGGCC
>JBIOIE010000218.1:0-2729 GCA_044449605.1 Candidatus Limnocylindrales bacterium
ATGTCGCCCCCTATCACCTGCGCTTCGGCTTGCCGTACCTGTTGGCCCTCGGCTGGTGGCTGCTCGGCCGGTTCCTGGTCGGCTTCTTCTGGCGAGACGATCTCGCGCTGGGGCCACTGCGCGTCGAGCAGGCCCTGGCCCTGGCCAGCCTGGTGGCCCTGGTGCTGATCTTGCTGGAGGCAACGCGCCGGCCGCCGGAGATCAGGGTTCCCCTGCGCGTCTACCATCCGCGTGTCTAGACGGTACCCGGCACGGGCGTAGACTGGCCGCTTCCAGGCAGGTCCCGCACGAGGCAGGAATAGCAGATGACCCAGGTCGCCGAGCCGCGTTCCCGCTCGCGCGCCCCCGCCGCGCCGGTCCCCGACCGCATCAACCATTGGATCGCCGGCCGTGCGGTGGCCGGCACGTCGGGGCGGTTCGGGCCCGTCTACGACCCGGCCACCGGGCTCACCGCCCGCGAGGTCCCCTTCGCCTCGGCCGAGGAGGTGGACGCCGCCGTCGCCGCGGCCGTGGCGGCCTTCCCGAGCTGGCGGGCCACCTCGATCTCGAAGCGGACCGAGGTCATGTTCCGCATCCGCAACCTCGTCGAGCAGCACCGTCGCGAGCTGGCCGCCCTGCTCACCGCCGAGCACGGCAAGGTTCCTTCCGACGCCCTCGGCGAGATCGCCCGCGGCCTCGAGAACCTCGAGTTCGCGACGGGCGTCCCGCAGCACCTCAAGGGCGGCTTCAGCGAGCAGGCCTCGACCGGCATCGACGTCTACCAGATCCGCCAGCCGCTGGGCGTGGTGGCCGGCATCACGCCCTTCAACTTCCCGGCCATGGTCCCGATGTGGATGTTCGCGAACGCCATCGCCTGCGGCAACACCTTCATCCTCAAGCCGTCCGAGAAGGACCCCTCGGCCTCGATCCTGATGGCCGAACTGCTGGCCGAGGCCGGTGTCCCGAGCGGCGTCTTCAACGTCGTCCACGGCGACAAGGTCGCGGTCGATCGCATCCTCGAGCACCCCGACATCGCCGCCGTGAGCTTCGTCGGCTCGACACCCATCGCCCGCTACATCTACGAGACCGGCACGCGCCACGGCAAGCGCGTCCAGGCCCTGGGCGGCGCCAAGAACCACATGGTGGTGCTGCCCGACGCGGACATCGAGATGGCCGCCGACGCCGCCGTCTCGGCCGGCTACGGCTCCGCCGGGGAGCGCTGCATGGCCGTGGCCACGATCGTGGCCGTGGGCGCCGTGGCCGACCCGCTGGTGGCGGCCATCAAGGCCCGGCTGCCCCGGGTCAAGGTCGGGCCGGGCAGCGACCCCGAGTCGGAGATGGGGCCGCTCATCACCCGCCAGCACCGCGACAAGGTCGCCGGCTACCTCGACAGTGCCCCGGCCCAGGGCGCCACCGTCGTCGCCGACGGCCGCCAGCACCCGCTCCATCGGGACAGCGCCGGGTTCTTCCTGGGCGTCTCGCTCATCGACCACGTGACGCCCGAGATGGACGCCTACAAGGACGAGGTCTTCGGCCCGCTGCTGACCGTCGTGCGCGTGGACACCTACGAGGAGGCGGTCAGGCTCATCAACGACAACGAGTACGGCAACGGCGCGGCCATCTTCACGCGCGATGGCGGGGCGGCCCGGCAGTTCCAGTTCGAGGTCAAGGCCGGCATGGTCGGCATCAACGTGCCCATCCCGGTGCCCGTCGCCTACTACTCGTTCGGAGGCTGGAAGTCGTCGCTCTTCGGCGACCTGCACATGTACGGGCCGGAGGGCATCCAGTTCTACACGCGGGCGAAGATCGTCACCGCGCGCTGGCCGGACCCGGGTACCTCGAAGGTCGACCTGGGCTTTCCCCGCACCCGCTAGCGCTTCAGCGGATCGCGCCGCCCGTCGGCTGGCGCTTGAGGAACCGGCCGCGGCCGGCGGCACCCTGCCAGGCCCCGCCCTCGACGATGACCTCGCCCCGCGAGAGCACGATGTCCGACCCGCCCTGCACGTGGCGGCCCTCGTAGCACGAGTAGTCGACGTTCATGTGGTGGGTCTTGGCCGAGATGACGTGGCGGCGGTTCGGGTCGTAGACGACGACATCGGCGTCAGCGCCGGGCACGACGGCGCCCTTGCGCCCCTCCAGCCCGAACAGGCGCGCCGGGGCGGTCGCAACGATCTCGACCCAGCGTTCCTTCGAGATGAGGCCGCCCACGACGCCCCCGTCGTGGAGCAGGTCGACCCGATCTTCGACACCGGGCAGGCCGTTGGGGATCTTCCGGAAATCGCCGCGGCCCAGCTCCTTCTGGCCCTTGAAGTCGAAGGGGCAATGGTCGGTCGAGACGACTTGCAGGTCGTCCTTGACCAGGCCGGTCCACAGCTCGGCCTGGTGGTCGGCCGTGCGCAGGGGCGGGGAGCACACGAACTTCGCGCCCTCGAAGCCGTGGCCGAGGTCGTCCAATGTCAGGAAGAGGTACTGGGGACAAGTCTCGGCGAAGGCGTTCACACCCCTGTCGCGCGCATCCCTGACGGCATCCAGCGCATCGCGCGCGGAGAGGTGGACGATGTACACGGCGACCCCGGCCGCCTCGGCGAGGCGGATGACCCGGCTGGTGGCCTCGCCCTCGAAGATCGGGTAGCGGACCACGCCGTGGAAGTACGGGTCGGTCTGGCCGGCCTCGAACGCCTGGGCCGCAACGACGTCGATGGCCGGCCCGTTCTCGGCATGCATGAGGATCAGGCCGCCGTTGCGGGCCG
>JBIOIE010000219.1:0-2727 GCA_044449605.1 Candidatus Limnocylindrales bacterium
ACCAGTGGCCGGTGCCCGGGTAGACGTGGATGACCGCCTCGCGGCCCGCGGCCCGCAACCCCTCCCCGAACTCCGTCACGGTGCCCGCAGACTCGTACGGGTCGTCCTCGGCGAAGTGGCCCAGCACCGGCGTCCGGGCCCGGCCGAGGATCGAGCCGGTCCAGGTCCCGTAGTAGACGACGGTGGCGCCGATACGATCGCGCTGCGTGGGCGCCCAGATCGCCCAGGCCGCCCCGAAAGAGAAACCGATCGCCGCCAGCGGCGCACGCTGGCCAAGCCGTTTGGTGAGCAGGTCGATGGCGGCCAGAACGATGGCCTGGATGGCCGCCTCGTCGGCGGTGCTGGAGATGCGTTCCGCGTCCTCGATCGTGATCGCGACATGGCCGCCGAACAGGTCAGGCGCCACGACGACGAATCCCTCGCCGGCCAGCCGGCCGGCGTAGGCGACGACGTCATCGCTGAGGCCCCACCAGGCGTGCAGGAGAAGTACGCCCGTCGATCCGGGCCTCGGCTCCCCAGCCACGAACACCCGCGCCGTCCTGTCGCCAGCTTTCAGCGTCGCGAAAGCGCCCATGTCGATGGCCTCCGTGCGTCGGTGGCGCCCCCGGACGGACTCGAACCGCCGACGCAGGCCTTAGGACGGCCTCGCTCTATCCACTGAGCTACGGGGGCTCCGGCGACCATCGTACCCCGCGAAGATGGGCGGTCGAGCCGGGCGCCCTAGAATCGGCCGGCCATGGACACCCGGCCGACGATCCAGTTCCTGACCCGTCCGGGGTGCCATCTGTGCGACGACGCCCGCCTCTTCCTCCAGCTCGTGCTCGAGGAGCGGGCCGCGGCCGGACGACTGCCGGCCATCGTCCGCGAGGTCGACATCTCGGGCGATCCCGTGCTCGAGCGTCGCCACCTCGAGCGCATCCCGGTGCTCGTCGTCGGCGGCGAGGAGTTGCCCCTCGTCCTGACCGGCGCGGCCATCCGGTCCTTCCTGGCGCGGACGCTCGACGGCCGGCTGGCCTGACCGGGGACGATGCCCGACCTGAGCCTGGCGACGGCCTTCGTGGCCGGCCTCATCAGCTTCCTCTCGCCTTGCGTGCTGCCGGTCGTGCCCGCCTACCTGGGCCAGCTAGGAGCCATCGCCGTGCTCGCCCCGGTGGGCCTGCCCGCGACGGGAGCGATCGACGAGGAGGGCCGGCGCTGGCGGGCATTCCGGGCTGCGCTCGCCTTCGTCCTCGGCTTCGGCGTGGTCTTCACGCTGCTCGGGCTGACCGTCTACGTGGGCGGCTCGCTGGGCGTGTCCCTCCCCTTCCTGCGCCAGATCGGCGGGATCGTCCTCATCGTCCTCGGCCTGAACATGATCGGCCTGCTCTCGATTCCGGCGCTGGCCCGCTCCTGGCGCCCGCTGGAGCGGGTCGGGGCGGGTGGCTTCGGCTCCGCCACGCCGAAAGGTCCCCACGCTGCCACCTCAACGCTCGGCGCCTTCGGCCTGGGAACCGTCTTCGCCGTCGGCTGGACGCCCTGTATCGGGCCCACGCTGGGGGCCATCCTCGGGCTTGCCGCCCTCGGCGCCAGCACCCAGACCGTGGCCCTCTTCGCCTTCTTCGCGCTCGGGCTGGCCATCCCCTTCCTGGCCTTGGCCCTCACCCTCGACCGGGCGCCGATGCTCATCCGTCTGCTGCGGCGCCATGCCCGCGCCCTCGAGGTCGGCGGCGGCATCCTGGTCATCGTGATCGGCGTGGCGGTCCTCTTCGACTGGCTCTTCGTGCTGGCCTCGTCCCTCAGCTGGCTCTGGCCGCAGGTCTGAGCCGATGAGCCTGGACCCGCAGGTCCCCGTCCGGCGTCCGCCACCACGCGGCCTGATCGGGCCCTTCAGCGGCCGACAGCTGCTTGTCACGCTCGCCGCCGTGCTCGTCGTGGCGTTGGGCCTGGCGGTCGTGACCGCACCCATCCACGCGCCGGCGCTCGGCCAGCCTTCGCCCGGCAGCACGTTCTTCGCCATCGGTCCGCCGGTCCAGGGCCTCCAGCCGGGCGACCTGGCGCCCGAGCTGACCGGTGTGGCCGACGGCACCGCCCAGCCCCTCCTCGACCTCGAGGGCAAGCCGATCACCCTGGCGGCGCTGCGCGGCCGTCCCGTGTGGCTGAACTTCTTCGCCTCGTGGTGCCCGCCCTGCCAGCAGGAGACGCCAATCCTCGAGCAGGTCTACGAGGCGCACCGGGCGACCGGCCTGGCGCTCGTCGGGATCAGCGTCCAGGAGACCACTGCCGACGACGTGCGCAGCTACGCGACGACGTACGGACTGAGCTTCCCGATCGGCTTCGACGCCACCTCGGCCGTCTTCCACACGTACCAGGCGTACGGGCTGCCGACCCACTACTTCATCGATCGGAACGGCATCGTCCGCGCCGTCTGGCGGGGACCGCTCACGGCGGAGGGTGCCGAGGGCCTGCTGACGACGATCCTGCGCGCCCCCTGAGGGTTCGTCCGCTCAGACCGACGCCTCGAACGCGAAGCGCTCGCCCGCCGCGCGGATGCGTCCGATCGGCCGGCGCGGCTCGTGCGACAGGACCACCGTCCAGTCCTCCTCGGCGGCCCGGCGGAAGAGCGAGGCCTTGACCTCGACGCTCGTGAGCGGGAAGTCGTCGAAGCTGGGCACCCAGCGCGGGTTGGCATTCCAGCCGCGCATGCACAGGTCGCCGAGGAAGGCGACCGTCCCGTTCGGGCCGCGGACC
>JBIOIE010000220.1:0-2722 GCA_044449605.1 Candidatus Limnocylindrales bacterium
ACCGGGGCCTGGAACGTCTTCGAGCGCGAGAGCGGGGATGCGGGCCGGACGTTCGGAGCCACCCGTCAGGTTTCCCGGTACGTGCCGGGGTACGACTACCTGGCGCCGGATGGCTTCGACCTGCCCTACGGCGACTACTTCCAGATGCGTGTCGACACGGCGGGCCGCACGGACGTCGTGTGGGGCGAGGGTCCCAGCTACGCGGGCCCGGGCAACATCTGGTTCAGCCAGGAGCGCTGACCGGGCGGGCTCCAGCCAGCTCGCGCGCCTCATCGACCGCACCAGGCCTGGACGATGGTGACTCGGCCGAGCGAAGGCGGACGTGTTCGCGGGTCAGCTCTGAGGTCGCGCTGACGCCCATCAGCTGGAGCGTGCGCACGTACTCGCCCCACAGCAGCTCGTAGGCGCGCTGGACGCCGCGCTCGCCGCCGGCCATCAGGCCGTAGAGATAGGCGCGGCCGACCAGGCAGGCCCGGGCGCCCATGGCCACCGCGGCGACGATGTCGGAGCCAGCCATGATCCCGCCGTCGAGGTAGACCTCGGCCCGGTCGCCCACGGCGTCGACGATGCCGGGCAGCTGTTCGAGCGGGGTGGGCGCCCGGTCGAGCTGACGGCCACCGTGGTTCGAGATGACGATGGCGTCCGCCCCCCGGTCGACGACGGCCCGGGCGTCCTCGACGGTCTGGATGCCCTTGATGACGAGCGGCCGCGACCAGGCCCCGCGCAGCCAGTCCAGGTCGGCCATGGTCACGGTCGGGTCGAAGACGCGATCGATGAGCTGGGCCACGGTCCCGCCCGTGTCCGACAGTGAGCCGAACGTGAGCGGCTCAGTCGTCAGCAGGTTGAACCACCAGCCCGGGTGGAGGGCCATGTCGCCCAGGGTCCGGAGCGTCAGCGCCGGGGGGATCGTCAGGCCGTTGCGTACGTCACGCAGACGGGCTCCTGCGACCGGCGTGTCCACGGTCAGGACGAGCGCCGAGTAGCCCGCGGCGTGGGCCCGGTCGATGAGGTCGCGGCCCATGGCCCGGTCGCGCCACAGGTAGAGCTGGAACCAGAGACGCTCGCCGGGCACGGCCGCGGCGAGGGCCTCGGGCGACGTCGTGCCCATCGTCGAGAGGGCGTAGGGGATCCCGGCCCGCTCGGCGACCCGGGCCACGGCCGGCTCGCCCTCATGGTTCATGAGGCGGGTGAAGCCGGTCGGGGCGAAGACCAGCGGCAGTGCCGCGCGCTGGCCGAGGATCGTCGTCGAGGGGTCCACCGCACTCACGTCGCGCAGGATCCGGGGCACCAGCTCGACCCGCCCGAAGGCCTCCCTCGAACGGCGCAGGCTGAGCTCGTTCTCTGCCGCGCCGTCCGTGTAGTCGAAGACCGCCCGGGGCGTCCGGCGGCGGGCGATCAGGCGCAGGTCGGAGATCGTCGCCGCAGCAGCCAGGCGGCGCTCCAGGCGCGATCCGCCGACCGGGCGGAGGCGCAGGAAGCGGCGCATCTCGGACCAGCGGGGCAGGCGGCGGCGGGTCACGGGCAGGCCACCGGAGGGACATCGTCGAACGCCGGGCGCACCATGCCGCGCAGCTCCCCTACGTCTCGCGGGCCAGTATGTCATGCGGCCCCGGCGGCGGGCGGCACAGCGACGTCAGGCGGCCGCCGGCTCCTCGTCCGGAGGCCGGGCGGTCCTCATGTCGAGCCGGCGCAGGCCGGGCACGAGGAACGCCACGAGGCTCACGACGCCGAGCGTGACGATCCCGCCGGCGACGACGCTGGGCACCGTGCCCAGCAGCCGGGCGGCGACCCCGCTCTCGAAGGCCCCCAGCTCGTTGGACGCGCCGATGAACACGAAGTTCACCGCGGCGACGCGGCCGCGCAGGCGCTCGGGCGACATGACGCGCACGATCGTGGTCCGGATGATCATGTTCACCCCGTCCGTGGCGCCGCTCGCCGCCAGCGCGAGAAGCGACAGGGCGAAGCTGGTCGAGAGTCCGAAGACGATCATGCTCAGGCCGAAGCCGGCCACGCAGAGCAGCAGGGTCGGGCCGGCGTTCCGGCTGGGCGGCCGGCGTGTGGCGTAGAGCATGACGGCCAGGGCTCCCACGGCCGGGGCCGTACGCAGCAGCCCCAGCCCGGCCGGACCGACATGGAGGATGTCGGTGGCGAAGATCGGCAGCAGGATGATCGCGCCGCCGAAGAACACCGCGAACAGGTCGAGCGCCATCGAGCCGAGCAGGATCGGGCTGCGCCGGACATAGCCGATGCCGCTCATGAGGGCCCCGAGGAAGGACTCGCCGGCGACCCTTTCGGGCATCGGCTTGCGCGGGATGAGCGCGAAACAGACGATCGCCGCGGCCAGGAGGACGACGATGCCGGCGTAGGTGGCCGCGAAGCCGAAGACCGCGACGGCGATGCCCGCTGCCGCGGGCCCGATGATCGAGCCCGCCTGGGCCACGCTGCTCGTCGACGAGGTGCCGCGGGCCATCTGCGCCCGGGGGATGACCTGGGTCTCGAACGCCCCGAGCGCGGGCCGCAGGAAGCCGCTCGCGACACCGGTCACGAAGATGACGGCGAGGATGCCGACGAGCGTGACGGCGCCGGTCCCGCTGAGCACCGCCAGGGCCGCGACGCAGAGGAGCATCGCGATGTTGCCGGCGAGGACGATCGAGCGGCGGTCACGTCGGTCCGCGAGGTGACCGCCGAACAGCGCCAGCGAGAGCGCCGGGATGGCCTCGAC